>JAZNUA010000041.1:0-9794 GCA_045592045.1 Congzhengia sp.
TTTTTAGAAAATTTTTGCAAAATTATTGTAAAAATTTACTTTTTTTATATTGACAAAACATATAAAAACCAGTATAATAAGAACATAAAGTAAAAAGGCAAAAAGGATAGATGTTTATGAAGAGAACGGAACAGAATATGTACACAGAGGCGTTTCGTAATTGGACCAATGTGATTGAGGAAAATACGAAAATCGCCCCCGAATTTTATAACAACTACAAAGTAAAAAGAGGACTTCGTAATTCTGACGGGACAGGCGTTTTGGCAGGACTTACCAGAATAGGTCAGGTTCACGGCTATGTTATGTACGAGGACGAAAAAATTCCCGACGAAGGAAAACTCACATACAGAGGAATAAATGTTTCAGATATTGTTTCTGCTTGTGAAAGAGAAACACGCTTTGGTTATGAGGAAACCTGTTATTTGCTTTTATTTGGTAAGCTTCCTAACAGAACAGAACTTGAAGATTTTAAAAAATTAGTGGGCGGTATGCGTGCACTTCCTGACGGTTTCCGCGAAGCAGTTATTATGTATTCGCCCAGCAACAATATTATGAATAAGCTGGCAAGATCTGTGCTCGCTATGTATTCTTATGACAATGATCCAGATTCTATTGATTTATATAATCTGATAAGACAGTCAATTATGTTGATTTCACAGGTTCCAACGATGGTTGCCTACGCTCACAAAGCGAAAAGACACTATTTTGACGGAAAAAGCCTGATAATTCACAATCCTCGCCCTGAGCTTTCAACCGCTGAGAATTTCTTGCATATGATCAGACCTGATAATAAGTTTACTGATTTAGAGGCTAAAGTTTTGGATTTAGCTCTTGTTTTACACGCAGAGCACGGTGGTGGTAACAATTCTGCGTTTACAACAAGAGTAGTTTCTTCTTCAAACACAGATACTTATTCTGCTATTGCTGCTGCTATTGGCTCACTGAAAGGTCCTAAACACGGCGGGGCAAATTGTAAGGTTGTTGAAATGATTGAAGATTTTAAGCAAAATCTTACTGATATCAATGACAAAGATCAAGTGGCAAAACATATTGAAAAATTGTTGAACAGAGAATCTTTTGACAGAAGCGGTCTTGTATATGGCATGGGTCACGCAATTTATACAAATTCTGATCCAAGAGCAGTAGCTCTAAAGAAAAAAGCAGAGGAATTGGCGGATATTACTGGTAATACAGAGGAGTTTAAACTTTATAATCTTATCGAGGAACTGACGCCTGAAATTTTTGGCAAGTATAAAGGAAAAACAACGATATGCGCAAATGTTGACTTATATTCGGGTTTTGTATATAAGTGTTTGAATATTCCCACGGAGCTTTATACACCTATTTTTGCTATTGCCCGTATGGCAGGATGGTGTGCACACAGAATAGAAGAAATCGTTTATGATGGTAAAATTATTCGTCCTGCATATAAGAGCGTATGTAAGAGCGGATTATATGTTCCGATTGATGAGCGAAAATAATAAAGACCACCCGTATGGGTGGTCTTTATATTTTATTCTTCTGTTTCTTCCTCATCTGAAAGTGGAGAATTATTAGCACTTTTTTCGAAAATTTCCACAAATTCTTCACCGCTTATTTTCTCTTTAACCATAAGTGCTGAAGCAACATCGTGTAATTTAGAGATGTTTTCATTCAAAAGCTCAGCACAACGAGCATAAGCATTATCCAATATGCTTTTAACCTCTGTGTCAATATCGGCTGCGAATTTCTCGCTGTACTCACGACTGTTTGAATAACTCATGCCTAGAAATACTTCATCATTTTCGGAACGGAATGATATAGGACCTATTTTGTCACTCATACCATATTTTGTTACCATATCTCTGGCAATTTTGCTTGCTCGCTCTATATCATTAGATGCGCCTGTGGAGATATCATCCAATACTAATTTTTCTGCAACTCTACCGCCTAACAAGCTGACCAAATTATCTAACATATCATTTTTTGATACATAATTTTTTTCGTCCTTCGGCAGGGAAAGCGTATAACCGCCTGCACGACCGCGCTGAATAATAGATACCTCATGAACCGGGTCGCAATTGGGAAGTATGTGATGAATAATAGCGTGGCCTGCCTCGTGGTATGCAACCAGTTTTTTGTCTTTTTCAGTAACAACTTTAGAACGCTTTTCAGGACCAGCAATAACCTTGATAACCGAATCTTCAATATGTTTCATTGTGATTTTCTTTTCGCCTAATCTGGCAGCAAGCAGCGCAGCTTCATTCATAAGATTTTCTAAATCTGCACCAGTGAAACCAACTGTAGATTTTGCCACGACTGACAAATCAACATCATCAGCTAAAGGCTTTGCTCGGGAATGAACCTTTAAAACTTCTTCACGGCCCTTTACATCAGGTGCATTTACAACAATCTGTCTGTCAAAACGGCCCGGACGAAGTAAAGCAGGGTCTAATATATCAGGTCTGTTTGTGGCAGCCATAATAATAATGCCTTCATTAGCTCCAAAACCGTCCATTTCTACAAGCAACTGATTTAGGGTTTGTTCTCGTTCGTCATGGCCACCACCTAAACCGGCACCGCGATGACGACCGACAGCGTCAATTTCATCTATAAATATAATACTTGGTGAATTTTTCTTAGCCTGTTCAAATAAGTCACGAACACGAGATGCACCAACACCAACGAACATTTCCACAAAGTCCGAACCGCTTATGGTAAAGAAAGGAACTTTTGCTTCGCCGGCAACGGCTTTTGCTAATAGTGTTTTACCTGTTCCCGGAGGTCCAACCAAAAGTATACCCTTGGGTATGCGTGCTCCCAATTCTATAAATTTAGATGAATCGCGCAAAAAGTCTACAATTTCTTCTAATTCTTCTTTTTCTTCATCTGCGCCTGCAACATCCTTGAAAGTAACATGAGTTTCACCGCCGTCAGTCATCTTAGCTGTGCTTTTGCCGAAAGACATTGCCTTTCCGCCGCCTCCCTGAGCCTGACGCATAAAAATAATCCAAAAAACTACAAAAATGCCGATTGTAAGTAAGGTTGGTAAAAACGACACCCACCAGGGCAATTCTTCAGGTGCAGGTGTATTTAATTTCAAATTACCAGAAAGAATTTGTTCCTGAATCTGTTCGCCTGAATTTTCATAAAGTATCCCAATAGAAGGAATATTGGCGATTCGCTTATTTGCATTCACTTGAGAATTGTTTTCTTCGGAATGAAGCACAATTTCTGCAGTTCTTTCAGAAATTGTCATTTCTTTGACTTTGCCTTCGTTAATACTTTTAACTAATTCCGAATAGCTTATCTGCGGTATTTCGGGTTTGTAGTTAAAAGCCCCAAAAGCGAGAAAAACAACCAACAATAAAACAGCGTAGAACCAAATCCCGCTAAAACCTTTTTTCTTGTTCCTGTTCAAAAAATTCACCTCTAAATGTTTTTCGTTTAGTTTAACATAAGGATGTTAAAATTACAATATAAATCACATAATGTTCATTATATATTAATTATTTTTGATAAATTTCTTTTTTTAAAACACCGACATAGGGTAGTTCACGATATTTTTCTGCATAGTCAAGCCCGTATCCTACGACAAAAGAATCAGGAATTTCAAAACCACAGAAATCAGCCTCAATATCGCGCAAACGACGAGACGGTTTATCTAAAAGACAGCACAACTTCATAGATTTGGGATTTCTGTCGGAAAAATGATTCATAAGATTTGTCAGTGTATTACCTGTATCTAAAATATCCTCTACAATAAGAATATTTCTTCCTTCATATGATGTACTGGAATCCAGCTTAATTTTCAATGTTCCTGAAGAATTCACGCCTGCACCGTAGCTTGAAACACAGACCATATCAAAAAAAACAGGGAAATGAACCTCTCGTACCAAATCAGCATAAAAAGGAAGAGAACCCTTTAAAACACCTACAAATATAACCTCTTCACCTTTGTAGTAATCGTCAAGCTCTTTTGCAATTTCTTTTACCTTTTTATGTATTTCTTCAGCAGTAAAAAGAACCTTCTCAATATCCTTATGCATCGTTTTTCTCCTTATGTAAAGTAATTTTTAAACCGTTTGTATTTTTATCTGCGCGAAAGCGTGTATCGTCACGCACTCCGCATAGCCACACTATTTTTCCGTTGTATTCCAACACAGGTATCTCATCTCTTAAAAAGTGTGGAATTTTTTCGTCTATAAGTATATCCTTAATTTTTTTAGTGCCGCTATTTATAGACATTTTATCTCCTGTGTTTCTTGACCTTAATACAAAATCACATGAAACCTTATTGGTGTCTAAAAATATAGTATTTTTATCATTAAAGAAAATTCTGTCGTTGTTTTCTGTGATTTCCACAGTCAAAGCTAATTCAGGAATATAATGCTTTCCGCAAGATTGTAGCTTGTATGTAAATTTATTTAGATTGTGCTTCTTTACAATATAAGCCGTATTGTACTTGACAAAAAAATCTATCTCTTTATTTACAGATATTGCAGTATCCTCAAAAGACAGAGCGGAATATAGTTTTTCGCACATACTGCCTGTAATGGAGGAATAACACATATCAAAAATTGCCTTTTTTATAATTCGTTTTACAATATATACATTTTCTTTGAGCAAAGTCGGTATCTCAAAAGAATAGCCAAAAACTTCTTTTTGAGCGAGTATAGTGAATTTCTCAAAAGCATAATCGTCAATAAAATTCTCTGCTTCTTTAAAAACCTCTATGCTTGTGGAAAATGTATCATTAAAGCTTTGGTTATAGTCATTTATAATAGATGGGATGAGAATATTTCTGATTTTATTTCGTGTAAAGTTATTCTCGCTGTTTGTAGAATCGATGACAAAGTCTAACCCTTTACACTGAATATAGGCTTCAATTTCATCTCTTGACAAACATAAAACAGGTCTTATAATTCCATTGTTTTCTGCCGGAATTCCTGCAAGACCTTTAATATCAGTACCTCTTATTATTCTCATCAAAACGGTTTCTATGTTGTCGTTTTTATTGTGAGCCGTAGCGATTTTTGTAGCACCGGTGATTTTTTTTAATTCATCAAAAAAAGCATACCTTGCATTTCTGCCTGCTTCTTCACAGGAAATTTTTTGTTCCTTAGAAAGACAATTCACATCTGTGGATTTTGAATAAAACGGCAGGTCGTAATTTTTACACAATTCTTTGACATACATTTCATCGCGATCAGCCTCATCACCACGCAAGCAATGATTTAAATGAGCCACATATAAATTCAAAGAAAACATTTCTTTTAATTGTACTAAAATATCTAACATACATACAGAGTCTGCACCGCCTGAAACAGCACAAATAACAGAATCTCCATGCTTTAATAAGTTATTCTTATTTATATGTTGTAAAACCTTGTTTATGATTTCCATATTAAACCTGCTTTTATAACTTAATGTTGAGTATCTCTATCAAAGAACCTGGTATATTCACCTTTCCATACAAGGTCAATAGTGCCAAGAGAGCCGGCTCTGTGCTTTGCGATATTCAGTTTTACCATATTTGTTTCTTCTTCTGTTGCGACATCACGGTACAAAAACATTACAATATCTGCATCCTGTTCGATAGCACCCGATTCTCGTAAATCTGATAATTTAGGCTTGTTATCATCTTTTCGTTGTTCTGTAGCACGGGAGAGCTGCGAAAGTGTAAGAATAGGAATGTTTAATTCCTTTGCCAAAAGCTTTAAAGAACGAGACATATCTGCAACTTCCTGCTGCCTGCTTTCAGAGCGAGTACCCTGCATAAGCTGAAGATAGTCGACGACAATAAGCCCCAAACCTTTTTCTGCTTTTAATCGTCTGCAAATAGCACGAATGTCAGAAATCTTAACAGAAGTACTGTCGCTGATGTATATGGGAGCTTTTCCTAATGTATTTAAAGCCAATGCAATCTTTTCCCAGTCACCGTCATCTAATTCTCCTGAACGCAAATGACCGCTGTCGATTAACATTTCAGAACTCATAATTCTTGAAACAATTTGCATACCTGACATTTCAAGGCTAAAAATTGCAACAGGTACATTATTTCTTATTGCTGCACTTGTAGCAATGTTGAGTGCAAATGCTGTTTTACCTACACTGGGACGGGCAGCAAGTAAAATAAGGTCTGATTTTTGAAAACCGTTTAGGATTCCGTCTAAAGACGAAAAACCCGTAGGTACACCTGTAAGTTTTCCTTTGGAGTTGTAAATTGAGGTCAGATTTTCGTGCGTATCAATCAAAACATCCTTTATGTGACGAATGTCACTTGTTTTGCTTTCAATAGAATCAAAAATCAATTTTCCGGCGAAATCAGCAACATCCAATGCATCAGCACTCTCATCTAAACTTTTATCTTTTATTTTTTGAGCACCGTTTATCAGTTTTCTACGCAATGATTTTTCCTGAAGAATAGCGATGTATTGCTCCAGATTTGCGGTAGTGGGCAGAGTAGTGGCAAGGTATGACAAATATTGTAAACCGCCAATAGCTTCTAAAGCAGACATAGCAGTTAATTCATTAGAAACAGTAACCAAATCTATAGCTATATTTCTGTTGAATAAAGAAGTCATAGCAACAAAAATTTTCTTGTTGGCTTCTATGTAAAAATCTGCTTCTTCCAATGATTCAAACGCTGCTGTTACGCATTCGCGATTTATAAGCATTGAACCTAATACGGACTGTTCTGCCTCTTTATTATGCGGCATAGCACTCTGTATTAAATTTTCGTTTTGAATGTCCATAAGAGTACAGTCCTTTCCTAGTAATTATAGTGGGAGAACTTCCACCTTTACAGTAGCGGAAATTCCGGGATAAACCTTAATTACGGCATTTGATGTTCCTAAGGATTTAATGCTTTCTAATTGAACTTTTTTCTTATCAACCTCTAAATGAAGTTGGGATTTTATTTCTGTTGCAACATCCTGAGCAGTAATAGAACCGAAAAGTTTGCCGTTCTCACCTGATTTTGCTTTAAATGTAACCTTTTGACCTTCAAGCTTTTCAGCTAGTTCTTTGGCTCTCAATTCTTCTTGATTTTTGTGGAATTGTGCTGCGTTTTTCTTTCCTTCAAGCTCGTTTATTGCGGTCTTATCAGCTACAACAGCCAAACCTTTAGGCAGTAAAAAATTTCTCGCATATCCGTCAGATGCGTTTATCAAATCGCCTTTTTTTCCTTGACCTTTCACATCGGCTTTTAAGATTACTTTCATAATTTTATCCTCTTTCATAAATATTATTGATTTGCATTATCTATATAATAGTCGTCAATAGCTTCGACCAATAAGTCCTTGGCAACTTCTGCATTTGTGCCCTCTAACTGAGCACCAGCTATGGTCATATGTCCGCCTCCACCTAATTTTTCAAGTATTAGCTGAACATTTATACCACCTAAAGAACGACCGCTGATATTTACTTTACCATCTGATTCACGAATGACAAAAGAAGCGCTGATTCCCCTTATGTTCAGTAATTCATCGGCTGCCTGTGCTATCAGAATATGAGTTATTTCATTTGAAGGGGGAGTTATGCTGATAGCGATATTATCTCTGATTATTTCTGCGTTTTTAATTATTTCCGCACGCTTGATATAAGAGGTTAAATCTTGTTGGAAAACAGTTTTTACAGCGATAGTATCTACGCCCTGTTTTCGCAAAAAAGAAGCAGCCTCAAAGGTTCTTACACCTGTTTTGAATGTAAAATTCTTTGTATCAATGACAATGCCCGAATATAGAGCTTCTGCTTCAAACTTTGTAAGAGACATTTTATTTGAAGTGTACTGAAGAATTTCTGTTATCATTTCACAGGTTGATGATGCATATGGCTCGTGATAAACCAAAGCAGGATGCTCAACAAAATCCTCTGTTCTTCTATGGTGGTCAATGACTACTATTTGATTGCTTTGATTGAGTAAAGAAGCGTCTTCCAACAGAGAAATTCTATGTGTATCAACCATAATAATCAAGGTATTTTCGCCTATTTTACTGTGTGCTTCTTCTGCGGTTATTATAAGCCCATCATACTCTTCGGTATTTTCCAACTTGTTTAAAATACGAGAAACTGTTTTATCGTATGTTTCCATAGCAATATGAACAGGTGTGTTGTGTATTTTGCAAATTCGAAGAAGTCCAAATGCAGCACCGACGCCGTCTACATCTGCATTTTTGTGTGTTAAAACCACAACATTATCAGCATTGCTGATAAGTCCTGATAGAGCAAAGCTTACCACACGGGCTTTAACACGCGTGCTTTTTTCGTGCTCTTTTGTGGCGGTGCCGTAAAATCTGAATTGTTCGTCATCTTTGATTACAGCCTGGTCTCCGCCTCGGCCTAATGCCATATTTAAAGCAGATTTTGCATAGGCATTTTTTTCTGCAAGGTTAGTGCCGTTTGTTCCTATACCAATGCTTATGGAAGCTGGTATAGAATTTTTTGTATCAATGGCGCGTATTTTTGTCAAAACATCAAACTTGCTTTTTATAAATCCTTCTAAGTATTTGTACTCAAAATTGATAAAATATTTATCTTTTTCGTATTTGATTATTATACCGTTATTATCGGATACCCAGTCATTTATTGTTTTGTAAATTTCAGCCTGGAGTTGGGGAACAATAGCAGATGGAGCGGCATCCATAAGCTCGTCATAATTGTCTACCGTAACAAAACAAACTATGGTTTTTTCAGCAATATATTTTTTTTGGATTTCAACGATTGGAGTTATATCATCAAAATATACGATTGTTATCGCATTGTCACTTTCTGCAACAGATTGGGCGGTATTTCCTATTGCCTTGTAGATTTTGTTATTATAGGACAATTCTCTTATAAAACCACTTGCGCCGTTTTTAGGTAATAAAAGCGAAGTATCAAAATCTTCAAACAAATCTGTAATCGAACACTCACTTAATTTTTTGTCAATAAAAATTTCTTTCAATTCTGCGTTATACCAAACTATTGAGCCTTTTGCATCTAACAGAATAATTGGCATAGGAAAAGAAAGTAATGCATCATTGTGATTGTTAGCACTTAAGGTGATGCTTTCAATCATTTCGCTTATTCTATTCTTGTAATGGAGTTTAAAAATTATGCTTAATAAGAATATTGCGATTGTCAAAGCAATCTGTATTAAGCCTAACCACAAATGCTTGGTAAAAAGCATTACAACACCCAAAAGAATAAATGGTAAAAGATAAATTTCATTTGTCGTGTATATTTTATCTGTTTTGCTTTTGTTCATAGAATCAACTCCTATTTTGAAAAAATATTGTCATTATTTTTTCTTGCGGTCTTAAAGCTGTTAAAGAAGCCCAGTGAACTAATGATAAAAAATGGTATTCCAAATGTCATAATCGGAAAAATTGAAATCAATACCATAATGATTTTGATAGTGGTGCTTTTTTTCATTTTCTGTTTTAACAATCGGTTGATAAAGGACAAACCAAATATGTAAAAAACAAATAGTGAAACCATAATGACATTAGCGAATGCGCTACCCAAATAACTGTTTTTTGGAACTATGAATATTCCGCACAATATTACTATAAACGATATACAAACAGAAATCTCAGCTTTCCATTCTGAAAATGGTTTGTAAAATGAATAGTCTGATTTTGTGATTTTCAGAGTTTTTTTAAAAATATATAAAAACAAAAGTGCTAAGCACATATAAGCGATTATCAACATTCCTGGATAAAGCTTTGATATGGTAGCTATCGCTGCCGAGATAATTTTTTCAGTTTCTTCTTTAGGTAAATCATACAAAGAAGAAATTAAATTTATATCTTCTTCAGTTGAAGAAAACA
>JAZNUA010000042.1:0-17641 GCA_045592045.1 Congzhengia sp.
ATCGGTATGACCACAAGAGAGTCTAATACTATATACCGTTTAATCGGTATGACCACAAGACGGCATACCGTTTAATCGGTATAACCACAAGATAATATTACCGATTAAAACGGTGTATAAATATTCATATATTTTTGCATAATTATACATGCATAATTATACTATGATATACATTTTATAGAATATTTATAGAAAATAGATTTATACAATTTTTTGATAGATTTGTACAATACAAATAGCCAGCGATGTGATATACTATTGATAAAAGGTGGGCGGTAGCCTACCCCGAACCACGCACCTAATCGGCACTAAGCGTTGACCGCTTAAAGCGGTAAATGATTAAACAGTAAAAGCCCCGATTTAGGCGGTAGACAAGTCTATATATGTATCTTGACAATTGAAAGCGGTTAAAGCAATCCGTCAAGTCCACGATAGCACCCCTTACAGGCGGCAAGCGGTAGGCTTGTAAAAACTTAATACTTAAAAAGGCGGTAAAAATAACTATGGCTAATACTACTAACACTAACATGTTGGCGAAGTACGATATGATTAAGGCAGTAGACGCGAAAAAAGCTAAAGCGTTCGAAAAGTGGTGCAACGGTGTGTCAGTAAGTCTTAGTGACTTGAAAAAATCGTATGTGAAACTGGCTAAAGCGTTTTACCTTTTCAAGAAATACGGCTACTGTACTAATATCATCAACCCCGACACGAAAAGCCCATACAAGCCCACGGACGCAACGAAAGCACTATCTATGTTGACGGGCTTGCAGACGAGTCAAGTTAACGGTTTAATACAACTTTTTCAGCGTTTCTACTGCATATATGACGACAGTACGAAGTCATATGTAGAGAGTGAAAAACCAGTTGAAATAGGCGGTTTAACAGCCGATAACTTTGGTCAAACCCAACTTATGAAACTCGCCCCCTTGACCGATGATGAGTTGAAAAATGCCGTTGACGAAGGCTTAACACCAAACAGCAAGATGTCAGAAGTTAACACTATCATTGACAAGGTTCACAAGAAGAACCCAAACAAGATAGTCAAGAAGGAAGAAAAAAACCCCTATGACGGTAAGTCTTATATGGATATACTTACAGAGTTACTTGCTATTACCGATAAAGCCCGCAAGGCTAACAAGTTGACCAAGGAAGAAAAGAAAAGCCTTGACGATATTTTTAAGTCCGTGCAGGCAAAAGGTCAAGCCGAAGTAAAAAAGACCTTAAAAGCCAAGGAAAGCCCCAAGGAAAGCCCCAAGGAAAGCGTCATCAAAAGGAGTAAGCAGTAATGAGCAAGTTGATGTATAAACCAGGTGTGCGAGTACCTGGCATGTGTTTATTAGATGTTGTGAATGCGTTAAGTACATTTAATAAGCTTTCGGCACAAACTGACGCATCTATTAGGATAATGGCACTTCACATAGACGCTATATCACAGAAACTTGTTATCACGATTGAACACGGGGCACTATGGTGCATTGAATTCAACAATTCCCGATTTAATGGCGACTATCGCATTTATGCTATCAACCCCATTGTGTAATAAGATATACACCCTGTTTTTATAGGGTGTATATTTTTTGCTGTCAATTTTTGTATAAATATACACCATTCTACATACCGATTAAACGGTATCAACCACAAGACGCCATGCCAAAACCTACACTAAACCACAAGCCCTAAAAACTGACTCCCAGTCAAAAATAGTTAGCCACAAGCAACACCACGAACACGCAAGCGAACCACAAGACCATACGCATGTTTGCCCAGTTAGCCACAAGCAACCGCCCACGCTTGGGGCAACCTTGGCGCAACCGTTTGCGCACCTACCCACGCTCTTTGTGGGATTTTTTCGTGTGCCACAACCGATTCTACCATACCGATTAAACGGTATGTTTAGAAAATATTTTTAGAGTTTAATCTAAAATGTCCAATTTTTCAAACTGATTTTGAAAACATATATGCCATTTTCAAAACGACTGAATAGTTGGTCTTTACCGATTAAACGGAAAGGAAACCAAAATGTTAGATGAAAGAGAAGTTGCAAAGTTAGCAACAGAGAGAATGTTTGATTTGTATAAGTCAGACAAAACACTTAATGCGTATGTAAATGACGCTGTTGATGAGTTCACAGGTGAGGAAACATCAGATGTGATTATACATTTACTTACAAACGCTTTTTCAACATGGAATACCGAAAGGGTTCCTGAAAAGCATAAATTAGCTGCTGAACTAATGATTGAAAAAGTTAATATTATGCTTCTTTTTGACAGAATACCGTGCCTTGAAGAAGAAGTTCTGCAAAATAATGACAAGTTTTGTTGTGAAGATTTTGTAGAAAACTTTCGTCATGTGTTTTATGCAGGCATGTATGCAGAATGGGGAACATTGTTTGTAAAAATTCTGGCTTATAAACTTAACATCAATGTTGAAAAAGCTATAAAGAAGAACGACGAACTTCGTGATAGATTATACCGTTTAATCGGTAAGGGGGGCAAAGATAATGATTGAAACAGAAAACACTCCTAAAACTTTATTAAGCACCCTTAAAATTAAGCAGACAGAAGCTGATTATAACCTGAAGATAACCGCTTGTGTTCTTCACTACATTCTCACACACAAGGAAGCACTTGATTCTGTAAAATCGTCATTTTCAAATAAAAGCATACGGGTTATCAGAGAACATGGTGCAAATTATATCAAGTCACTCCTTGAAGAAGTTGTAAACCAAGTTGAATGTGATGAATTTCCATTGTTTTATGACATAATCAATTGTTCCCTTGAAATTATTGATTATGAATGGATTGCTATGAATATTGTCGCTGCTATAAGACCTGATGAATTGGGGGAATATTATAATGAATGAATATGCCGCACTCGTAATATACACACTGTGCGCATACGGTGTGTTCATAGTATTTGTACTTATCTGCTTGTATATAACTGGCAGAAAAGATGAATCAAGATTTACAAGAGTAAGACCGATTAAACGGTACAGTAAAAATTACATAAAAGCATGGATTGCAATAGCAATATCAGATGTGAAAACCATGGACTTGCATAGCGAACTTAGACACCTAACTCGTGATGAAGATACTGTGGTTGAATTAACAAACTCTGAGATTAACAAGACCCTCACGATAACATTCTTGCTCAATGGTGAAATCCCACTCGTCATTGTACGCAACTACTACGATTGGTTTGAATGTGGCTGTCTTGATAATTTAGTCAACGATATTATGATTGAATATTATGATAAAGTCGCTGACGGAAAAATAACTGGATTACCGCTTAATCGGTAATCAAAAATAAAAATATTTTCATTTAAGAAAGGAAAAACTATTATGAAAGACACAGAAAGAAACTACAAAGCAGAAATCGTATCTTGTTCAAAGGAACTCACCAAGCCTGAGCGTATCAGCATTAAGGATACTTCCGATGCTACCGCAATCGACATGGTTCTTGAGTCAGTACCTGACGAGTTTTTCGTAATTGATGTGGCATACTACGCTGAAATTGCTGTTCACAACGAAGCTGCAAAAGGCGACAAGGACTACTCTATCTACATCATTGTAGATAAGAATGGTACAAAATACTGCACAAGCAGTAACTCATTCTTTGACAGTTTCATGGATATTGCCGAAGAAATGGACGGTGACGACTTCTCCGTTAAGGTTTTCCGTAAGCCTTCAAAGAATTACAACGGTAAGTACTTCATTTCTTGCAGTATCTCACTGTAAACCTCCTGTTTGTACCCCTTACCGTTTAATCGGTAGGGGGTATTTTTAGTTGAAAGGAAGTGATAAAATGGCTAATATTGATTGGTTTAAGGAATACAATAGAATTAGAAAAAACTTATTCCAACAATCAAGACGACACAATATTGAGCCTCCAAAAATACTAACAGCAAAACAATTACAGAAACAGAGTGGAAAGTTAATAACAAGAGTAGATGTTGAAAATCTTGAAAGAAAAAGAGTTGATTATCAATCTGTACTTCAAGCAGTAGATGCAAGGCATACTAAATCTACAATCAAACTGAACTATATTACGCCAAAAGCAAAACCGGTTAAAGTAAATAAACCGTCTAAAAAGAAATCTTCTCCAAAAACTCATACCGTTAAATCGGTAAAGGGTGAGAAAGATTATACAGCCATTTATAAGCAATACTCATCAGAGTTTACAGTAGTAACTAATACTGGTGATATTGTTGATAGATTTACCGGTGAAGTTTTAGGTGTTTCTCAATATTCAGATTTTGCAGCTGAAGATATAGGTAGATATATTGACGAAAAATATGGTGGAGAAAATAATTTTGAGTCACCATATGATAAGGCAAAAGGAAATGTTAGTCAACTTGATGCTTTTGTAGATTATATTCAGGCAAGAGTAGATAAAGCAATTGAAGATAGCGATTTAGGTTTACATGGTTCAAGACAGGCTGCTAAAAATATACAAGATATGCTGAATGAATTTGAAAGAAAAATGAATGACAAAGAAAATCACGAAGGTCTTGTTAGAGCGGCTGAAAGATACGATAAGTTTGAAACAGAAATTAAAGAGTATCTCGATGAAGCCATATATTATGCTGAAAACGGTAAAGATGAAAGCTCAAGGCATCTAATTGCATTAGCCAAAGTTATGGATTTGTTAGACTTAGATTTTGATACATCAAATTTGAACTTTAATAATTACGATGCAACAATTTACACGCCCGCAGATTTCAAATATATGTCGGAAGATTAAATGAGTAGAAACCGATTAAACGGTAGCAAAATACTTGTAGGCGACTTTGAAACAACGGTTTACAAAGGTCAGACTAATACTGAAGTGTGGGCATCAGCATTTGTTGAATTGTGGACAGAAGATGTTGTTGTTGATAATAACATAGACGACACATACAACAATTTAGTTGAAATGAAACAAAATATTGTAATTTATTACCACAATTTAAGGTTTGATGGCACATTTTGGCTTTCGTATTTTCAAAAACGAGAAGATTTAAGAGAAGCATATATACCTATGCTACGAAAGTTTTATGAAGATGACGAAATGTATCCTAATATGTTTAAGTATCTAATATCTGATAGGGGTATGTGGTATAGTATACTGTTAAAAACAAAATATGGGTATTACATAGAGTTTAGGGATAGCTTAAAATTGTTGCCATTTGCAGTTAGAAAGTTAGGAAGTGATTTTAAGACAAAACATCAAAAGACAGAAATTGAGTATGTAGGTTTTAGAAAGGCAGGTGGAAGGATAACAAAGAAAGAGCGTGAATATATAGCAAACGATGTTTTAGTTGTAAAAGAAGCCTTGGAAATAATGTTTGAAGAAAATCATAATCGTCTAACAATAGGCTCATGTTGTATGGCAGAGTTTAAGAAAACGATTGATTATTTTGATTATCAAAACATGTTTCCTAACCTTTATGAGTACCGATTAAACGGTAAGGAGTATTGCGAAGAAAGTGCAGGTGCTTACATACATAGGTCATATAAAGGTGGTTGGTGCTATCTTGTTAAAGGTAAAGAAAATAAAATATATAAAAACGGTCTTACTGCTGATGTTAATTCTCTGTATCCATCTATGATGAGTAGCGAAAGTGGAAACATATACCCTATCGGGCTACCAAAGTTTTGGAAAGGAGAATTTCCTAAGTATTTAAGAAACAGAACAAACATTTATTATTTTATACACCTTAAAACAAGATTTAGACTAAAACAAGGTTATCTTCCGTTTATTCAGGTTAAATCTAACCCTCTATACAAAGCAACAGAATGTCTTGAAACCTCTGATGTTAGGGATAAGAATGGTGATTATCATGATAAGTATATTGATATTTATGGTAACGAACAGCCGGCGATTGTTGAATTGACACTTACTTGTACAGATTATATTTTATTTCAAGAGCATTATCATTTATATGACACAGAATATATTGATGGCTGTTATTTTATGGCAATCTCACCAACAGAAATATTTGACGCCTATATAAATAAATGGAAAGAAATAAAAACACACTCTGAAGGTGCTAAAAGAACACTTGCAAAATTATTCTTAAATAATCTATATGGAAAGATGGCTACTTGGATAAATAATAGTTATAAGCACGCTTTTATTAGAGAAGATGGTTCTTTAGGTTTTGAAGTTATTGAGAGTTATGAAGGAACTCCCGGTTATATTGCCATAGGTTCTGCTATAACATCATATGCAAGAAACTTTACAATAAGAGCCGCACAGAAAAATTATCATGGGGTTGATAAGCCAGGATTTATTTATGCTGATACTGATAGTATACATTGTGATTTGGCAGCAGACCGTTTAATCGGTATTCCGGTTCACAAATCAGATTTTTGCCGTTGGAAATTAGAAAGTTATTGGGACGAAGCAATATTTGTTAGACAGAAAACATACATTGAGCATATAACACATGAAGATGGTGAACCAGTTAAAGAGCCGTATTATAATATAAAGTGTGCCGGAATGAATGATAAATGTAAATATCAGTTTAATAAATCTTTAACACACGAACCTATTAACGATTATGATAAAAAACATTTCAACAAGAAACAAATTGAATTTATGAAACAAAAAAGAACATTGAAAGATTTTAAGATTGGGCTTAAAATTGAAGGTAAGTTAAGACCAACACAGATTGACGGTGGAACTCTGCTCGTTGAAACAACATACGAAATGAGATGATACCGTTTAATCGGAAAGGAGAATTATGGAAAATAACATAAGGGATATGTATCCTGAAATTAGAAAAGTAGATGGTGAAATTATACACACCGATACTGATGCTATCTATGTTAAGAAGTCAGTGGAAGATTATGCTGAAAATGATGAAAAAGTTATTCAAGAGATTTTTAATTTAATATTTGACAACGAAGGTGAAGTTGACCCTGTTTTCAGAGATACTCCACTGGAATGGTACGACGAAGATGACGAAGGAGATGATGAAGATGATGAGGTGTAAGTATTATGATGTGAAAACTATTAACGGAGATGGTTGCACATCAAAATGTGGTCGTTGTCTTGGTATGAAAGATGCACCGATAGTATCATGTAATGGTGATGAATTAGAATGTGAAATTGTGAAAATTAAAACCGCCTATAATTCAAATTCTAACTATTATAATTTAGTTTCAGAAATTGTTTTTCAGGTTAAAATAACAGAAAGGACTAATACAGTTGAAAAGGTGTATTGTAAATCTCGTGAAGATGTAAATTCATTTATCAACACGATATTGTCTAAAAGAGATTTAACAAAAATACAGAACATTCAAATTACACCTATCAAAAATTTGTATTATAGGAAAAGATAATGGGTTGGCTAATAGGTAAAATAGGTAACTTCACATATCACCATTGTAGCAAATGTGGCTTTTCACCAGACTCTGCTACAATAGGTAAAAAATTACCCGAGAAATGTCCGTTGTGCGGAACTGTTATGTTCAAATCATACAAGACAAGGAAAGGCGAAAAGAATGGCAAAAACAAAATACAATAAAGAAAAGCAATACGGTATGTCGTTCTTTGAACGAGTAACTATTTGCAAAATAAGAAGAACAGATGGTTTAACTTGTCGTAATTGTGTTTACATTGATAGTTGTAAACTCAACGAAAAAGATATTGTTGATAAGCTAAACAGTACACTACACGGCTATAAACCAAGACACCCTGAAAAGGGAGAATACACATAAATAGAAAAACCCCGGAAGATTGAAATTACAATCACTCCGGGGTTTTTCTTTTTTATATCTATAACGCAACAATCCATAGCCCGCTGTATTAAGGCTCCGAGCACTTGGCACCATAGTTTCAGGCGAATACCCCAAGCACTACGACTATGTATGTGTTACGAAGATACCGATTAAACGGTATTACTTTAAACAGATGAATTTCATAAACATCTGTTTGCATCTTAAATCCTTAAATCTTGCTGCGCCTTGCATATAGAAAAATCTCATGTTATTTCTAATAGGCTCTGACCTACGCAACATAACATAATTTTCTTTATGGTCTGTTGTCTGCAAGGCAACTTTCATAGGACTTGTACTGTCAACACTATTGTCAACATATATAATCCCTTGTAAAGGGTATTCTCTTATAGCATATTCAGCGCCATCATACACTATTGTACAAATATATCTTGACCTTCCTGATGGTTTACTTATAAATGATAAGTTGTCATTTAAATATATTGCTTCAGTTGAATATGCTATGTAACTGTTTTTACTAAATGCTCTATTAAACCCACTGTCTTTTTGGGCATCACTTGCACTCTGATTAAAGCCTTGCTCAAGTACAAAGCCATCACCTTTTAAGAACTTTGTGTCATATCTTAATCTTGCTGATATATCAAGTTCCACATAGTACGGATTTATCAATGATACCGGATTTGCTATCATATAAACAGGCACATATCTAACCTGTTCACCCTGTCCACGAGCAACCGATTGATGTATTGATATAAATTTCTTTACTTCATCTGGGCAATATTTGTTAGTTTCTGATTGAAATTCATCAAAAAGCATTTTCTTAGTATCGCTGAACAAATGTGAAATCTTTTTTATTTGGTCAGCTGAATTGATTGATACAGCGTAACCACAGTCAATTCTATCTCCAGGGGCAAATTCCTTACCGTTTAATCGGTATTTCTTATTGCCATTGTTTATAATAAACAACTCGTGATAAATACCAAGTTGTCTTTTTTCGCTATCCATTTCAAGCCCTTCAAAGAATAGTTCTTTAATGTCTTTGAAGAACTTATTTGCAACATCATCAAGTTCGTACTTGAATCTGTAAAGTAGCATAAACTTATCAGTTCTTTTCAAAAAGCCGTTTATTACAAATCTATTGAAATATGTTGTTTTTCCACCTGTTCTGTTTGTTGTACATAAGTACAATTCGGGTTTCTTTCCATACATATCTGTCATAGAAAGTAATTTTGTTCCATCATAAAAATCTGCCATGTTGTTATCTCCTTACCGTTTAATCGGTATATAATACCCCACCACCTGAGGAAGTGAAAAAGACGCCAGTCCTTACTCCACTCGCCGCTGCTGTCAACTGTAAGAACCTTACCTTCATCAGTCGTCTGAACGACTGGAAGTTCCTTAGGCACATCTTCAGCGTCCCACTTACCGTCATTATCAACAGTAAGCACCTTGCCTTCATCGGCAGAAGTTACACTTGGCAACTCAATAGCTTTCTCAATCTCTTCCTGAAGTTCATCAACCTTTTTCTTTAACTGCGCATACCATGCATTTCTATAAAACTCAGGCATTTTATTCTCCTTTCTACCGATTAAACGGTAATCATATATTTTATTAAAGACTCCCAAGTAAATCTTCCAACAATACCGTCGACTGTAAGTCCATTTAATTTCTGAAAATCTTTAACTCTACCCTCTGTTTTCAACCCAAAATCTCCGTCAGTAGTACCACCTAAAATCGCTTGAACGACTTTAACAGGTATACCTTGACTACCAAGCCTGAGAGTTGGAAAATCACTGAACCTAACTATGTCTGTATTTGTATATGAAATGTAAGGGCACTCTGACCAATAAGCCCACCTTGATGTTGAGAATTGTGATTTAACAACACCATAAGCATGACCTTTTGCTTCATATACATAGTTGTCAGAATAAACACCCATATGTCCTTTGGTTGAATTATAGACTATAATCCCATTTTTATAAGGCATAGTTTTTATAGTCCCCCTGATAGTTGACCTATCATAGAATGACCATGCGTTACAATCTTGGTCAGGATTATATTTTGGCGGGCTTATGGGTGTTTCTGACCACATATAGCCTTTGACAAGACCGCAACAATCATGCACTCTTAGACCAAATTGTGATTCATAGTCCTTTGCTTTATACTGCTCAGGGTGTTTCTTTTTAAGTCTTTCATACAATTCTTTTGTTGCGGTCTGTCCATAGGTTCCATTCCAGTAAGGTAGACCGACTTGGTATTTACAGTAGGCTACAAGACCTTCTGCGGTTTTGTTTGGAATTGGTGTAATCATAACGGTCTCCTTTCCAGTCGTGTAAACAACCGATTAATCGGTATTAAGTTTTGGTGTATCTTAATATAATTTCGTATGTGAACGATACGCTACTATTATAATTACCGGCAAGTTTTGTTGTGTAGAAAACTCTTGTGCCTGAAGATTCTTGTGCTATCATAACTGGACCTAAGTATACCTTATTACTTTGACTACCTATTATAACCGTCATCTCTGCACCTAACCACCTTGTAACTGTTACTCCTGGTGTTATAATTAGAGCATTTACATTATTAGATTCTGATGCGCTACCAGTAATACCAGTTCCTGAAATAACTTTTTCATATACTATTGTTGTTCCATCTGTCCACACACCAACTTCTTGCTCTGTAGTAGAATAGGTGTGAGATGATGAACC
This sequence comes from Congzhengia sp., assembly GCA_045592045.1. Taxonomy (GTDB): domain Bacteria; phylum Bacillota; class Clostridia; order UBA1381; family UBA9506; genus Congzhengia. Next base: position 10,433 of record JAZNUA010000042.1, read on the forward strand.
GCCACTTGGTGTGATAAGTTCGTAATTCTTAAGTGTGTTATTATAGGCTACAATTTTACCATCATCTGTCGATGGGTTAGTAGGTCTTGGTAGCTGTCCGAAATTTTTACCGGGCAGTGAGTACGCTAAAGAATCTGACCATCCTGTGTCAAGTAAATATATGTGAAACGCATCAATGTTACTTAAGAAAACACCGTCGTCAGAATGTGATATTGTTAAATAAGCATTAGAGCCTTCATACTGTATTACATTTCCATAATCATCATATAGATATATATTACTATAATCATATGGTGTTGAGTCTGCCATTCTCATTAAAAATCTTACTTTATATCCAAAAGCAGAACCCGGTATTTTGGCATTTGTTAAGTTATTTTTAATAAAGTTATCATCACCTAATGTAGTACAAAAGCCTTTGAATATTTGTGCAGTTTGGTCATACATAACTGATATACTTATTATTCTTAGTGCTTTATTCAAACCTACAAGATTGGTTTCAGCAGTTGACATACGATTTTGCAAATCTGTTATGTCATCTTCGGCGTCGTCTACACGACCATCAAGACTTGTAATATCATTTTCTGCACCGATTAATCGGTTTTCAACATCTGAACCGACACTTTCAAACGAATAGTATAAACCGTTGCCTATATAAAACGCCCTATATGTAACACCTGATTTGACAGTTTTAAGAGTATTATAGTCACTCATTACAATAGCAAGACCGTCAAGTATAATATCATTTGAACCTTGTTTCATATATGAGAAAACATCAGCATTTAAGTCCTGAAAATATATTCTACTATCAACCGGGTATTGTTCATTTTCAAAATGAGAAATAACATCACTATCAAATGTTATATAAAACACAGGCTTATGATTTAATCTTGAAATATCGCTCTTTTCTTCAAAATCAACAAGTTCTTGTAAATTATCACAACTTGTACTTGTATTGAGTGTAATATACACTTTATCATCTGTACTGTCATAATGAACAGTTCCAAGATATGTATACTCTGAATTAAGAACAGTTTCAATATCGCCAACTCTTGCTGTAATATCTTCAATAAACGGCATAATGGTGTTATTTATTAAGTTAGTAGCGTAACTTATCCAATTATCATGCGCGGTTAAATGATTTTCTGTGCTCTGTTTCCATTCATCAGTCTGTTCAATCCAAGTGTTAATATTTGCTTTCCACTGGTCAATCTGCGCTCTCCAAGTATCAACTTCTGTTCTCCAAGTTTCAAGAGCATCAAGTCTATCATCTGTTACACCTTCATATCTTTCCAGTTCATCGCCAATCTCATTCACGAGTGTAGTGAGTTCATTCAGGTGTCTTGTTACCTTTGCAAGCACTTCATAATACGAAAGACTATCGTCATATACAAGCGGTAGCGTTTTCTGACACCAAAAGTGAAAGTGTCTAAGATTATCTGTCCACATTTTTTCTCCTTTCTTACCGTTTAATCGGTATCACCAAATCTGCATAAAGAGTTCTTCCAACTCATTTATTACCATCATATCAATATTCAAAAAAGTTGTACGAAACTCATTTAGCATTTTAGAATATGATTTACCTCTTGACTTGCCTTGTACACGCTCACTATAGTCTACAAGACTGTTATATTCATGATGCCTGTCAGTATCACTATCTCTTGTCGTATTTAGTGTCTGCTTATCTTCTGTGTTTAATGTTCTTTCATTGTCAATTTCTGTTTTTGTATTATATGTTCGTGTATTGTTATCGGTAGTAGATGTGGTTTTACCATAGTTTGTTGTATCAGACCATTGAGCACCAGTATGATTTTCTGATATATAACGAGCATCTGTTAAATACCCATCACCATTAAGAGCCATATTATTTACAGTTCCTTGCGGTGTATCTGAATACTTGTCCCATCTTGTAAAACTATCTCCACCATTTCTTGATGTTACATCTGAACCATCGTCATTTGATGAACCAGTTCCAACATCACCTACTGTTCCAGTGTTCTTATTTTCACCATCATCTGTGATAGTGCCAGTTCTATCTGTTGTAATATCACCAGTATCTTTACGAATATCATCAATGTGTTCATTGATTACATCGTCATGTGCGCGACTGCCTTCCGTTTGTTCATCAAAATCGTATAATGGATTGAACTGTATTAGTTCTGACCTATACAACTGATTATAATACGGCATTATCTCGTTCATTTTAGCATCAAGTGCAAGTTTCCATCTACCGTAAGTTTCAAAACCTATTTCACGAGTATAAAAGTGCTTAAGTATTTTCTTTTCAAGCACAGGTTTATATTCCGTGTCAAAAATGGGATAATCAAAATCAAAAACTTGTGAGTGAACATTTGCCAGTATGGTATTTACAGAAGTATAACCGCTACTCTCAACATCGCCATTAAGTGTTTCACACACAAATCTTATTTCTGTTGTATATTTACTCACGATTATCTCCTTTCCGTTTAATCGGTACGAGCCTGCTTTTCTGCTTCTCCAACATTAGGCACCATGTCAACAATCTCACCACCGTTCTTACTTTCAGTTTCTGACTTAACCATTTTAGTAATATCATATAAGCGATAATCTTCTTTGTAATCAACCCAAATGTTAAGACCAAACATCTTGTTGATTTCATCACACGCTTTTCTTCTCATATCAAGTCTTGAATAACGACTTGCTATCGTGCCACCTTGAGAACGGACAACTTCATCGGACACTAATCGTTCTCTTTTCTCAAAAGCGGTATTTGATATTCCTAATTCAGTTAAATACTCATTCCAAAAAGCAACTTTCAATGTATATAACTGTGGTGCTACAAATGGTGCATCTGTCTTTAACACAGTAAAACCGTCTTGGTCAAACTTATTTGTTCCAAAAATAACAGGTTCATTACCATCATATTGTTCATAAACATTTTTAAGTGTAAGCCATTGTCCTTCAGGACCTTGTAATAAAATAGGAGTTTTCTGCGCGTTTATATTTACATCAATCGTCCTATCAATATTCCACATCTTACTTGCAAAAAATCTTGTTCGTGGATATGTTGGCTTATGTAGCCTATTATTATAAATTATTACGGAGTCTTTATTTGTTTTAGGTTCTGATAGGTATGAATTATACCCCTTGCCATACCGATTAAGCGGTACTCCGTACACATCAAAACCGCCATTATCAATACATTGTAAGGCAAGATAGCCGACAACATCATCTTGGAAAAATAGTATTTTGCCTTTATAAAATAACTGTTTTTCAAGATAATCTTCATTTACCGTGTCAGGTAAGTTTTTCCACTCAAACATTGTTAAAGCAAGTTCAACCATTCTGTCCATATAATCTGTAAAAGAAATGGCATTCTTTAACATAGCGGCGTCAGCAGATGCGAACCGTTCGTATTTGTTTCTTCTCATAACATCTCCTTTACCGTTTAATCGGTATTAAAGTATTGCGTTATCTGCTGTATAAGTTTCGAAATTAGAATGGTCTGCCCAAAATCTTATTCCATTGTCATATCTTGCCGCAATATATTGTTTTGCATCTTGTGGTATATTTCCGACAGGCTCCATTCCTACAGTTCTTACATATGTAAATCTTGTTCTTGTATGTCTATTTGGTTTTGCAACAATCCTCTGTGCATAGCCAAACATTGTTAAAAAGTTATCAATCATTTTAGCATATTGTTTTGTAATATGGCATCTACGATAAAATATTCCGTCAAAATCTGTATTGTAGTAAACCGCTGTTCCGGCAACCGTACCGCTTAATCGGTCTGACGCTATTGATGCGTTATAACCACTAACTGCTATATTTGTCGCTGTTCTAACACTTGATGTTATACCACCAATAGCAGATAATGGGTTTTCTGTTGCAAGACCTATTCCTATACCGGCGGCAAGACCTGTTGCTGTATTTAATATGTCACCGGCAATATTAGCATGGTTTTGAGCAACCCAAACTTCAAAACTGTCGTTACTCCAAGTTGCAACTGGCATCTGTCCATATTCAATAAAGTTGTTAGAAGAAATACCTTCTGAACCATTTGTTGATGATGCGTAATCTTCACCCTTATATTGATACGGTCTTATCTGTACTGTTGCAGGCAGACCTTTTGTTGAAAACATTTTAAGTCTAACATAATTTGTGTTAGATGACCAAGGTTTCCAAAACTCGTATCTAAGGTTCATTTCAGCACCCTTACAATTTGTTATATTCACAAAATTATAAGGGTAGGTTAATAATTTTTTATTTTTAGGTATGTAACCTTCAAAATCATCACCTATTGAAACATTGGGTACATTTACATAATGCTCAACTGCTTGTGTGGATGCTGTTACGACTTGAGCACCTACTTGCGGAGCAATACCAAGATACATATAATTACTCATTATAATAGCAAGCACTTCTTCTGGTGCTTGTGCGTGTGAGTTAATCATCGTTTGTAATGCCTGTCTACCTGTACTATCGTTTGAATATACAGTTATTTTACAAGCAGAGAATACACCATCAATGCAAGTTCCTGTTTGATTATTGTCTATCTCATATGCAACTATGCAAGATAAATCGTAACTTTCCTGTTGATATGGTCTACACTTTGTATTGCCGTCATATACATACTCACCTAATTCAACTTCTTCGGGCATTATATTATCGCCTATCGCATCTGTTGAAGAATGTTGTCTTGCTATAAAACATTCATTCTCCACATAATCAAAAAGGTATGTCTGAATATAATCAAGTTCGTAGTATAACTTTACAACTTCATTATTTATCCATTCAGATTCTGTTATAAAAGCGTAATACTTTTTTGTGTTATATGTTGTATTTACAAACATCATATAATTTGCTTTATTTATAACATCAGCCATATCCTGCCCTGATACCGCTATTTTTAGATATTCTCTTCTTTCTCTCTGATATGTGTAATGTGTTAATTCTAACATTCTTTGAGAGTAAAAATATGTATACTGTGCCGATTCAGATGCAAAGTAAAATGTGTTTTCACTATCTTTTGTCAAAAGAGAGTTGATTAAATAAATTGTGGTATTAGGCGCAATTGCTGTCATTTTACTTCCTGCCTTTCCGTTTAATCGGTATAGGGTGCTACCGTTTAATCGGTAACACCCATTTACCTATTGAGATACGACTATGGCAACTACTCTGCTGTAAATGCTACGGTATCGCCGACTGCAAGTTCTGCACTAATATCAGTTCCACCGGTAAGAGTAGTTCCACCGTATACAACAACCGGAGTTGTTTCAAGAGGTGTTTCTTCGGTAGGTATGATAAATGCACCATACTTGTGTACAGCGATGCCTTTTTCGGTTGCATCTTCTGTCTGTACAAAGTTGTAACTCTGTGGCTGAAGTGAAGTTGATTCGGTCGGTTCAAGAACAACAACTGTCGCATTATCACCAGTGGTTACCGATTGAACGGTAAAGTTTACACTTGTGATAGGCGTAATTGTTGCTCCGTCATCTACAAGAGTTACCATATTTGAGAATGGTGAATATGATACGGTTTTCCACACATTATAGAAGTAGTTCCAGTAAAGTCCTGAAGCGACAAATTTCTCAGTAAACTCTGAAAGATTGTCGTATACCTGGAACCACTCTTTGTCTACAAGTACAGCCTTCACATCAGCCATAAGAGTGAGTTCAGCGGCGGTGACTTCTTCAATCTGATTTGAGTTCTCTCGTATGATTTCAAAACGGTCATTATCAAAGGTTGTCCAGTTGTCAATAAGGTAACGAGAGCCTATGTATTCTGCCTTATCCATATGGAATGCAGATGCAAGAACCTCAACATCATACTGTGCTTCAAAGTCAGCATCAATGAAGATAATCTGGTCAGACTTCGGTGTTACCGTGGTAACGGCTGCGGCATTGTATTTATTGCTCATGAATGTAAGCTGATTTGAAATAGCCCTCGCTTTGATACCAAAGTTCTTCGTATCAGTCATGTCAACTGCAATCGGATAAGCCTTACCCTTTGAAATTGCTTTGATAAGAAGATATTTGAAAAGTAGGTATTCATCATAGTTTGCGCCGTTGTAGATACCGTCTACTATACGAGCAATCATATCAGTTACCCCTGATGCATTAAGAAATGCGTGTTCAAGGTCTTCTCTCTGTATAGTGACAGGATACTGAACTCTCCAGTTCATTGTGTGGAAAGCTGTTTTAACATCCGGGAGTGAGCGTTTAAATTCTCTCGCCGGTGCTTTCTCAACATTAAACTCACGAGCCTTTGCGATTGCTACAAATACTTCCTCAACAGTTTCGCCCATCTCAAGAAATCCTTTCTTAAGGCTGGCATAAGGGTTATTAAACAGTGCCGAACGAACTCTTACAGATGCGATTCTGTTAATTAGAGATGTAAGAAACTGGTTTGCCATTGCCGGATAACCAAGAAGTACCTGACCTACTTTTGGAATATCGTTTTCAACGGCGATTTCAGGTACAAGATTCTGGTACTCAAGACTCGCGTTTGCTCTAATTGTGTTCAGAATGTCGATTGTTTTTGCGTTAAGCGTTGTGATTGCTACTCTACTTGGCATTTTTGTTCTCCTTTCTTACCGTTTAATCGGTAATGCTGAACAAGTCAGCGAATGATAATTTTTTAGGCTCAGGCGGTGCCAAATCTTCGGGTTCACTTGCAGCTGAAGAAAAGAAGCGGTCTTTATATTTCTTTTTCCAACTGTCATCTAACTCGTGATATTTCTTTTCCCAATCCTCTGAATTGCTAAGACTATCCATGGTGTCCGTAATGTCCTCAATCAGAGAGATTTGAGTATCAGCGTCCATGTTTTCAATAGCGTTGATTGCATTTAGTAGTTCTTCTTTTGTTTTCTTAGCCATGTCAATATCTCCTTTCATGTTACCGCTTAATCGGTATCTTGCCTGTACGATACCGATTAAACGGTATATGAGCTTCGTTGTGCGTGGAAACCAAAATAGACGCACAAAACCCGGCTGGATTATTTCTAATCCTACTTTCATTATAGCATATAATAGCTGAAAAAACTACACAAAGATTTGATTGTTTTAGACCGGATTTTTGTGCAATTTGCACAAATATTAATAATTATATTTATACGCCAAACAGTCGTTATAATCGGTATTAATCTACATCCGATTTAATCGGTTGCTGTTTAAGCGGAATATTTCGTATGGGTGGTGCTTCCTCACGCAGATTATTTGATACCGTTTAATC
>JAZNUA010000043.1:0-4786 GCA_045592045.1 Congzhengia sp.
GTGGCATTTCTACACTGCTGCTTTCTATACCTCTTCGCTATATGCACACAACCGTTGAAACGCTTTCAATGAAAGATGTGGAAGCAACGGCGGAGCGTTTGGCAAATACATTACTAAATCTTAACACGGAGGACTTTTTGATATGTACCTTAAAGAATTAACGGCTCTTTCCGGTGTTCCCGGTGTTGAAGATGCAGTTTGCGATTTTGTGTTCGACAAAATCAAAGACAAGTGTGATGAGATCTACCGTGACTCAATAGGCAATTTAATTGCCATAAACAGATGCGGAAAGGGAAACGCCAAAAAAGTCATGGTCTGCGCTCATATGGATGAGGTAGCTCTTATTGTCACGAAAATCACCGAGGACGGCTTTTTAAAATTTAACACCTTAGGCGGTATAGATACTTCTGTTTTAGTATCAAAAAAAGTCCTGGTGGGTTCAGATGCTTTACATGGTGTAATCGGAGCAAAGGCAATACATTTGCAAAAAAAATCAGAGCGGGGCAAAGGAATAGAAATAGAAGATCTGTATATTGACATCGGTGCAAAAAACAAAAAAGATGCAGAAAAAAGAGTTTCCTTAGGAGATTATGCGGTCTTTGACAGCGAATACACAGAGTTTGGCGATGGCTTTATAAAAGCCAAAGCATTGGATGACAGACTCGGTTGTGATATTTTGATAGATTTAGCCGAAAATCGTTTTGATTACGATTTGTATCTGGTTTTTACAGCACAGGAGGAAACGGGGCTTCGCGGTGCACAAATCGCAGTAAAACGCATCAACCCTGATTTTGCACTTGTTCTTGAAACTACTGCCTGTGGTGACACTTTTGGTGCGAAAGAAAAAGATTTTTCCACAGTTTTGGGCGATGGCGTAGTGCTTAGCTTTGCTGACGGAAGAACATATTACAGCAAAGAAATATTAGCCGATGTGGAAAAAACTGCAAAAAAATACAACATTCCATACCAATTCAAAAAAAGCGTGTCGGGCGGAAATGATGCAGGTGCAATACAGACGGCGTGCGGCGGCGTAAAAACAATCGTGATGTCTGTTCCAACGAAGTTTATTCATTCACCCTCGTCTGTAATTAAAATAAGCGACTACGAGGCAATGAGAAACTTGGCACACAAATTTTTACAGGAGGTAAAACTCTAATGGAACTTTTAAAGAAGCTTACACAAATCACATCTCCTTCAGGCAATGAAGAAAGTGTTTGTAATTTTATAGAGGAAGAAATAAAACCCTATGTAGATGAAATCTATCGTGATAATTTAGGAAATTTAATCGCACATAAAAAGGGTAACGGTGCTCGCGTTATGTTTGACGCCCATACTGATGAAATAGGTATCATTGCTACTTTTATAGAAGAAAACGGCTATATAAGATTTACAAATTTGGGAGGTGTTTCGCCCTATAATGCTCTTTACCAAAGAGTAAGATTTTTAAATGGCGTTGAGGGTGTTGTAACATTTGATGCTTCTCGCGATGATATAATGAAAAACCTTACACTTTCAGACCTTTATATAGATATAGGTGCAAAAGATAAGGTGGCTTGCGAGAAAAAAATTTCAATAGGTGATGCGGCGGCGTTTGTCGGCGAATTTTCAGACTATGGAGATAAAGTTGTATCCAAGGCATTAGACGACCGAGTTGGCTGCTATTGTTTAATTCGCACAATAAAGGAAATAAAATCTCAAAAAAACGATTTGTACTTTGTTTTTGCAGCATCAGAAGAGTTAGGGCTTCGAGGTGCTAAGGCGGCGGCAGAATCAATCGGACCGGATTATGCAGTAGCGCTGGATGTTACTGCGACGGGCGATACATTAGGAAAGCGAAAAATGGCAGTAAGCTTGGGTGGTGGTGCGGCAATTAAAATTAAAGATAATTCAATTTTGTGCCATCCATATATCAAAGACCTTATGACCAAAACCTGTATAAAATATAATATTCCTTATCAGTTTGAAGTGCTGGAATTTGGAGGAACTGATGCAGGGGCTATCCATCTGTCAAAGGGTGGTGTAGCAACGGGCGCTGTATCAATTCCTGCAAGATATGTTCATTCTCCTTGCGAAATGGTAGATAAAGGCGATATCGAGGCGGCAATTAACCTCTGCATAAAAATGATAGAAAACGGATTTTCTAAATAAAACAAGCTGCAAAGACTTGAGTCTTTGCAGCTTGTTTTTATTTGTTACTTTATGGAAAGTGTGTCTATCATATAATAGAAATCAGATGAAATATTTTTCGGAACATTTCCGTAATAGGTGTATGTCAGTGTATAAACAACGCCGTTATCAACTCTTGTATAAACCTCTGTTATAACGGGTGAATCATCAACAGGGTTTATCATATTGGGATTCATATACTTAACATACACAAAATCCTTTGAATTCATATTTACCACATCGTATTCGATAAGTGTTCCCCACACTGCTTTAACTAAGCTTTTGGCCAGAGTGTGAGCATACTCTTCTGTAACAGGCTGCTCAATGCCGGAATATATGTCTGTATGGATATTGAACTGTGCAAGGTATTCATCAGACTTTGAAATGATGGCAAAATCAGTTCCGTCGTTGATATCTGATATAACGGGATACTCATCAAAATGCGAAATACTGTAATCAGAGCAGATGCTTCCGTCATCGTTTAATGGCATTGCAATTTCTTGTGTTTTTATATTGCTGATGCGTGATGAAAACTCAGGTGTCAAAATATTAACAGTATTATTTGCACCGTCCCAGAAAACATCAGCGCCGAAGCTTTCGGCAGCAGCACGGGCAGGTACCATGGTTCTGCTGTTTATGATTTGAGGAGCCGTATCTATGAGTTTTTCTTCGTTATTGATAGTCATAATTTGACTGTCAATTGTCATAATTACTGTTTTGCCATCCAGCTTAGATGTAACTGTGCGCGTTGGTTCGTCCCAGATTACTTCCGCTCCCATTGCCTCGAATATTGTTCTTACAGGGACTAACACCCTTCCGTCTATATTTACGGGAAGTGCATCAAATTCCACCTTGTTTGCGTCAAGCTTTACTGATATAGGATTTATCGCAGAAACATTTATGCACGCAAACAACATAACCAAGCAAAGTAACACACTTGTTATTTTTTTCATACTGAAATTGTCTCCTTTAAAATTTTTATCAAGTTTAAGCTGACTTTCGGCTAATTATACCATCAAAAGGCACTTTTGTCAAGTTTTGGGAATTTTAAAGCATTGACAAACGGACAAAAATGTGTCAAAATAAACTGCGAGGTGGAAAAAGATGTTGGGAACATTAGTAAATGTAGTTACGGTTGTTTTAGGCAGTTTGATAGGATTGCTTTTAAAAAAAGGAATTCCGCAAAGGTTTTCAGACTCCATAATGAAGGCGGTAGCGCTAAGCGTAATATACATAGGCGTAGATGGTTGTTTACAGGGAGAAAAAACCCTTGTTGCCATAATATCTATGGTATTAGGTGTGATTATAGGAGAGCTTATAAAACTTGATGACGGAATCAATATTTTAGGTGAGAAGATAGAAAACAAATTTTCAAAAGGAAAAACAGGTGAGCATCATATAGCTAAAGGATTTGTAACTGCCAGTCTTTTGTTTTGTGTAGGTGCTATGGCGATAGTGGGGTCTTTGGAAAGTGGTATTAACGGAAATCACGAGATACTTTTTTCAAAGTCCTTATTAGATTTGATAACATCTGCAATTTTATCTGCTTCTATGGGCATAGGCGTTATGTTTTCTGCGGCTTTTGTTTTTTTGTATCAGGGAGCTATCACCTTGCTGGCGCAGTTTGTAGGTCCATATTTAAGTGACGCCGTAATAGCAGAGATGACATGTACAGGGTCAATTCTTATTATAGCCTTGGGGCTTAATATGCTGGGCGTGACAAAAATAAAGGTTATGAATTTTATACCTGCGGTGTTTTTACCGATTTTACTCTGTTTGTTTATGTGATAAAATAGGCTGTAGCATTTTGCTACAGCCTATTTTGTCATTGATAGTTTATTCTATTGGATTTCCGTTTTTATCAAATAAAGGTAATTTTTCTAAGAAAATGATATCATCGCGCTTTGCAGCTTCGCCTTCTGCCAAAACAGCCATTTTACCGCAGATATTTCCGCATGCCGCCTTGACAAGATTTTCTAAGGCTGCAATCGATTCGCCTGTGCTGATAACATCATCAACAATCAAAACTCGTTTTCCAAACAAAATTTTAGCTTCTTCTTCGCCGACACAAAGAATTTGCTCGTGACCTGTTGTGATAGATTTAACAGCAACCTTAACAATGTCTTTCATATATAGCTTAGGACCTTTTCTTGCAACTATGTAGCTTTTGCCGGATTGGCGAGACATTTCATAAACTAATGGGATACCCTTCGCCTCTGCTGAAAGTAAAACATCAAATTCAGGGGCGCGCTTTAATAGTTCCTCTGCAGATGCTTTTGTGATTTCTACATCATTGAACATAATAAAGCCGGCAATATATAATTCTTCGTTAATGGGGAATAATGTTAAGGAACGCTTGAGTCCCGCAATGGTCATTTTATAAGTTGTATTCATAAAAAATCACCTTTCGAGTTTTTGTATGTAACAACATTATTATAATAAATTTAGAAAAGATAGTCAAGATATTTGAAAAAAACTATATTTTTTTGTAAAAAGAACAAGTTTATTCAAAATTTACTTGCTTTTTTTGCCATTATAATGTAAAATATTGTATTAGTACTTATGTATAAATTTTTTTTGGAGGTTAATATATGATATCAGCAGGAGAATTTAGAAACGG
>JAZNUA010000044.1:0-12658 GCA_045592045.1 Congzhengia sp.
CTACCAGCGGAAATACTGGCATCGGCCTTTGTTCTGTTGCTGCTTCCCGCGGATATAAGGTAATCCTTACTATGCCAGAAACAATGAGTGTAGAAAGACGGAAGCTTTTGTCTGCATTAGGGGCAGAAATCATTTTAACCGACGGCTCTTTGGGAATGTCCGGTGCAGTAAATAAAGCAATGGAGCTATCAAAAAAGTATGAAAACAGTTTTATTCCGTCTCAGTTTGACAACCCTGCAAATCCTAAAGCTCACTACTCCACAACAGGTCCCGAGATTTACCGTGACACTGACGGTTCAGTTGATATTTTAGTTGCTTGTGTAGGTACAGGCGGTACACTTTCCGGCACAGGGAAATATTTAAAAGAGAAAAAACCAAATGTAAAGGTAATTGCTGTTGAACCTTTTGACTCTCCCCTTTTGTCTTCAGGTGTTTCAGGCTCTCATAAAATTCAAGGAATCGGTGCAAATTTCATACCGAAAAATCTTGACAAAAAAGTATATGATGAGGTCTTAACCATTAAAACAGAGGAAGCGTATTCTGCTTGTAATATATTGGCAAAAAAAAGTGGTATTCTGGTTGGAATTTCATCGGGTGCAGCACTGCACATAGCGGCTTCTCTTGCAAAGCTTCCCGAAAACAAAGAAAAAACCATTGTAGCAATTTTGCCCGATACGGGTGAAAGGTACTTGTCTACTGATTTATTTTAGGAGAAGTATATGTCACAGTTTAAGCGTACAGAAATGTTATTCGGCAAAAATTCAATAGAAAAATTAAGCTCTTCACGAGTTGCAGTATTTGGAATAGGTGGAGTTGGCGGACATGTTGTTGAAGCTTTGGTGCGTTCCGGAATTGGCACATTAGATATCATAGATAATGATGTTGTGCATAATTCAAACTTGAACCGCCAAATTATAGCTTTCCATTCAACAGTAGGATTACCAAAAGTTGATGTTTTTTATGACAGAATGAAAGATATAAATCCAAATGTAATTATAAACAGACACAAATGCTTTTTTACCCCTGAAAATTCGCACAATTTTGATTTTGGAGCCTACAGTTATGTTGCGGACTGCATAGATACCGTTACGGGAAAAATAGAGCTTGTTTTAAGGTGCAATGAAGCAAATACGCCTATTATTTCTTCAATGGGCACAGGAAATAAAGTAAATCCTGCGGATTTAGAGGTTTCCGATATTTATAAGACTTCTGTTTGTCCTTTAGCAAAAGTTATGAGGCATGAGCTTAAAAAACGCAAAATCAAGAAACTTAAGGTAGTATATTCTAAAGAAGTACCAATAACACCAACGGAAATTTTAGAAGATAAAAACAACGGGAAAAGAATTATTGGAAGCAATGCTTTTGTTCCTGCAACAGCAGGACTTATTATAGCAAGTGAAATTGTTAAAGATATAATAAAAAACTAAAAACAAAGTAGGTACAATAATTGTACCTACTTTGTTTTTTTTATCATTTCCCTTTTATAATACTCACATACTTGATTCATACCGCATTTTTCACAGTTTGGCCGACGGGCAACACATATCGCTCGTCCGTGTTCTACCAACTGATGACAAAAAAGAGCACCGTATTCAGGAGGAACAATTTTTCTTAAATCCATTTCTATCTTTGTCGGGTCTGTATTTTTTGTAAGCCCCAGAAGTTTAGTAATTCGTTTGCAATGAGTATCCACAACAATGCAAGGTTTACCAAAAACATCTCCGAGTAAAAGATTTGCGATTTTTCTGCCAACACCTGGCAAAGCTATAAGTTCCTCCATTGTATCTGGGACTTCTCCGTTGTGTTTTTCGATTAAGGTTTTGGCACAAGCTACGATGTTTTTTGCCTTGTTTCTGTAAAAGCCTGTGGAATATATTAACCTTTCAATATCTTTTTCTTCAGCTTCTGCAAAGGATTTTACAGTTGGATATTTTAAAAACAATTCAGGTGTAACAAGATTTACCCTTGCATCTGTGCATTGTGCAGCCAGAACCGTTGCAACAAGAAGTTGAAAAGGGTCTTTATAATCTAATGTGCAGGGAGCATTACCATAGGTTTTATCAAGATATTCTTTTATTTTTAAGACTTTTTCTTTTTTTGTCATTTTTTGTTCCTCTTTAACATATTCGGTAATGAACATTTAAATTATTCAATCGCTTTTTTGTACTCATAAGTTACCTCTGTTCCGTTAACAGTAACAAGAACATATTTTATGTAATCAACACTTGTGCCGTTTAGTGTTACGCTGTTAAAAAAGCCTGCTGTATTGATATAACGCACACGGTTTTCTATTGTGGAATCATTTACAAATCCGCCGCCAAATACATATACATTTTTTTCTTTTGCCTGCTCTTCCAATATTCTTTTAAACGCATTTATTTCAACTTCATTATTAGATATAAAATTCCTGTCAATAAATACAAACAGATTTCCTGTGGAATTGTTTACATCTGTTTTAAATTTCTCCCAAACAGATGTATCATTCGTATAAATCTGGCTTTTTTCGTTAGGCAATGTTATGAATGTGTCGCCGTTTTTTTTAATACAACTGTAGTTTTTTGCTGTATAGCAAGTACCGTCAACATGAGATAGCGTTTCTTTGTTTATATTTCCTCCCAAGAAAAACTGAAAATCACTTGACTGTTTCATTTTTATAGTTGCTTTGTTCATAACAAACATATCGAACAGAGTATCATTATTTTTTGTATTTCCAAATACAGAAAACCTGTATCCGCCGTCAAGTAAAGCACTTGAGGTGTTTTTTATATCAGGAATTTTAATGTTTTTTATCGTTCCTATTGGATCGGCACCATCTACTAAAACCTGTGTGTTTGCAGTTATTACATCCAACTGTGCACTAAGGTGTGCTGCTCCCTTGGATAAGCCTTCTATTTTTGTGCCGTTAATTTTAATACAGTTACCGTCAGTAGTCAGCAAAACATCTGCTAAATCTATTTCAGCCATCAAACCTTTTGAGTTTTTTCCAATCAAAACAGGCGTCACGCTTTGCTTCGATTCAAGATTTATTTTTTCCTCTTTAAAATATATTTCCGTGGGATTTTCTAATACATTTATTGTGGTGCTCACCGACAAAGTGCCACTTTTTGCAGTAACTGTAGCTTCGCCCTTAAACGCCGGAATAAGCACTCCGTTTACAATCTTTCCGTTATCGGTAGAAATCTTTATCGGCTTATCTACTTTGACCTCACGCAAATATTTATCGAAGCCTTTTACTGTCAGGTGAGTTTTAAGGCCTATAAAAGCATGTTCAGGAGCAACTATTTTCAACTCAGACAATGTTTTTTCATCAGCATCAGTTACTATACCAACTGAATTTGTAACTTTGCGCAAAGTACCATCTGAGGGTTGATTTATCACTGTTTTACCGCTGCCGTCGTCAATTGCCATCGCACTTGACCCACCGCCATCAAAATTTAACGCTGTGTAGCAGTTTAAATCTACCATAAGCTTTGCTAATTCTTGCTGTGTCATTCCTTTGGCATCTGCTCTTCTGCCATCTACAACAACAAATGTGATTTTTGTTCCTGTTTTATCGAGTCCTATTGCAGTTCTGGGATTTTTTCCTGAAACATTATGCGAAAACTCACTTTGGGCAATTCCGTTACGGACAAGTACTCCGCCGCCGCCAACTGCTGTTTCGATTTTTGTAAAATCAGGTGCAGACGAAATATCTATATTTACAGTGTCACCTACATTTACATAATCCAACAAGAATGTATTATATGACATATGAGCCGACAACACATATCCACCTTCCGGAATATGGATAGGAGCTGATTCTGTGACTTTTTCCACTACTTTGCCATCTTTATCAACAGAAACCTCTATCACACCGCCTAAAGAGCCTACTGAGGTTTTACTCCAGTCAGATGTGTACATAACTATACCTGTTAAATCATCGTATTTATTTATGAGTTTTATCTTATCCTGCATACCATTGGCAGCAGTTAAGGTGATGTCGAATTTGAAAGCATCTATATCGAATTTTGTCTCATCCATCATTTTGTAAAGCGTATTCATAGATTCTGTTACACTCGCAGATGAATATAGCTTTCCATCACGAATTTCTACACCAACAGCGCTTCCTCTGCCGGCTTCTCCCCGTTTGGAAGCAAAAAAATCACCGTTTACCGCAACAACTGCATCGTTGTTTTTAGCAGCTTCCAAGGTGTTCTCCAAATAGCTTTCACCAGATTTGTTCTTAAATATTTCCAAGCTGAGATGTTCCTCATTTAAATCGGCAGTTACTATATGAATGTCCTGCCACCCCGAAGAATACAACCCCTTAATATTTGTATAATTAACTCCTTTAATAAGGACTTTTTCAGTCGTTTGTTCTATAATCGGTAAAGCACAAACCGATACGCTCAAAAGTATAAATGCAATTATAACAGAAATGATTCTTTTCATATTTACTCCTTATTATAATCATTCCAACCGCTTATGTCAGAATTTTGAATCGCTGTAAATAAGCGGTTACGAACTCCGTGGTTTTCCCTTTCTAATTTCCATACCAAATCATGTGCATACTGTCGCTTTGTGTTTTTGTCAGCGGGACAAGAATTTTTCACAACGGGAAGATTCATTTTTTCTGCATAGTTTCTTATATCTGCTTCTTCCACATAGATGAATGGACGCAATACGGTAACTTCCATCCTTTCAAGGTAAGTTACAGGTGCAAATGTATTCATTCTGCCTTCATAGATAAGGCTCAAAAAATATGTATTTAAGACATCATCGAAATGATGTCCGTAAACAATTTTATCTATATTACGCTCTTTGACCGCAGAACACATAGCACCTCTGCGCATTTTAGCACACAGAGAACAAGGATTTTCTTCTTTTCTTATATCAAAAACAATTTGTTTTATATCAGTATGTTCGATGTGGTAAGGAATGCTTAGTTGTTGGCATAATTCCTTTATACCTGAATAATCCATATCAGAAAAGCCTAAATCTATGGTTACTGCCTCTAAGTGAAACTTTTTAGGGTAAAATCTTTGAAGCGTTTTCATGGCGATAAGCGCGACCAGAGAATCTTTGCCGCCTGAAACACCGACAGCTATTCTATCGCCTTCTTTTATCATATCATAGTCTTCGACTGCTCTTCTCAGTCTGCTCAAGATTTTTTTCATCGATTGGCTCCTTAAAATCGTTGGCAATTTCCGTTATAAACATAATCACAGAGCTGTCCCTCGTATATATTTACAAATTCGGGCACTTTTAAAAACTTTTCAGGATGAACTGTCTTGGATAACTTATCGACACCATCTACATTTCCTGTTTCGAGAATTTCTCTTACAAATTCCGAACAATAGTATCTATTTTTAAATTTGCGATATGTTTTGAATAAAGAAAGAAATGCCCCGATATAATTATATTTGTATGTTTTTCTTTCATTCCACATTTTGTCCAGCTTTTCAATTGTTTTGTCGTAGTTTTCCTCAGATAACCGTGCTTCTAAAACTATAACTCTGACATCAGAAAACCTTTTGTATGTTCCCCACTCCGTTGACTCGCATACCAGTCCTCCCCAAAACGGAAAGTATGCCAATCTTCTTCCAAAAGAATACATCACGCGCAAATCGGGATACGGTGTTACAGAAACATGCGAATATTTGGCCGCAGTTAATGCTCGTATAACCCGTGATACAATACTTCTGCTTTGCGACACTACTATGTATATTTTTTTGTGGGTTATATCCATACTATAACACCCTTTTCTTATAAATTCCTTAAAATATTTTATCACACATACTGCTATATTTCAACAAAAAAACAAAAAAAGGCGCAGGAATGATTTGGCTAATTTTTTAGCACACAATCCTACACCTTTGTAATTTAATTATCTTTCTTCACGGAAATACGCAAGTCCTAAAGCCGCGGGAGGTTGGTTTTCTTTTTTATTTCTTATACTTGTTATGATTAAAACAAGAATAGTAACAGCATAGGGAAGCATCTCAAAAAGCTTCTTTGTGCTTACGGTTATATCCGGAATGTATGTGGGAATAACATACAAAAATCCAAAAAGAATAGAACCTAAGATACTGATGCTTGGTCTCCATACAGAGAATATTACAAGCGCAATAGACAGCCATCCTCTATCACCGAAGCCGTTATTGGACCAGACACCGTTTGCATAATCCATTACATAATAGAGTCCGCCTAATCCTGCAACAGCACTTCCGATACATGTAGAAATATATTTGTATTTCGTTACACTTATTCCAACTGCATCTGCCGTCTCGGGACTTTCTCCTACTGAGCGTAAATGAAGACCTACTCGGGTTTTGTTTAAAATATACGATGAAATCAATGCAATTATAATGGCTACATAAACCAAAAATCCATAAGAGAAAAACACTTCTCCAACCCAGCCTAATTTGTCTGCAAAAGGAAGCTCTGTTTTGAACAATTTACTCGTATCAGAAAGAGAAATAGACGGAACATCCGTATTAACCAGCTTTATCAGCGAACCGCCGAAAAAGTTTCCTATGCCAATACCAAATGTTGTAAGCGCAAGTCCTGTAACATTTTGATTTGCTCTTAGACTTACCGTCAAAAAACAATACAAAAGCCCCATAAGCATAGAACCCAAAATACAACAAATCAAAGGAATAAATATTGCCCAAAAAGGATTTAACTGACTTGATGCCACACTATGCTCATAAATAAAGGAGCCTGCAACACCGCTTATAGCACCTACATACATAATACCAGGTATACCAAGATTTAAATTACCTGATTTTTCCGTTAAAATCTCCCCTGTAGAACCTAAAAGCAAAGGTGTACCTTGCATAACAGCTCGTTGTATAATCGTCGCTATCATTTATTTTACCTCCTTGCTTTTTTTGTTTATTTTAATTGTGTAATTTATAAAAAATTCAGAGCTGATTATAAAGAAAATGATTATTCCCGTTATAATATCAGAAAAAGATGTGTTCAATCTGTAAACCTCTGAAATTTTTGATGCGCCTTTTTCCAAAAAAACTATCAAAAGTGATGTTAACACCATATATATCGGGTTAAATTTTGCTAACCAAGACACCATAATAGCCGTAAAGCCTCTACCACCTGCAGTGTCACTTTTTAGGGAATGGTCAGTTCCGGCAACAAGTAAAAATCCTGCTATACCGCAAATAGCACCTGATATTGCCATTGTTCTTAAAACTACCTTTTTGACTTTGATACCGATATATTTAGCAGTGTTTTCACTTTCGCCTACTACTGATATTTCATATCCTTGTTTGCTGTATTTTAAATAAATATACATAACTATCGTAATCACAACAACAACTAAAATATTAAACAAATATCTTTGATTAAAAAGAACGGGTAATTGACCAAATTCCAACATTCTCGGCGTTCCTGAACCTTTCGGAACAGACCATATCAAAGTAAAATAAGCAACAAGTTGTATTGCTATGTAGTTCATCATCAAAGTAAACAATGTTTCGTTTGAGTTGAATTTTGCCTTAAAGAAAGCAGGAATAAATCCCCACAAAGCACCTACTGCTATACTTGCAATAAACATCACAGGAATAAGGACAGACACAGGAAGAATTTCACCTAAGAATATCATACATGTAGCTGTAGCTAAACCGCCCATTAAGACTTGTCCTTCTGCACCAATATTCCAGAATTTCATCTTAAAAGCAGGTGTTACAGCTAATGAAACACACAAAAGAATAGCCGTATTCTGCAACAAATTCCATATCAATCTTTTTGTGCCGACAGCACCATCAATCATAGTAATGTATACTTTAACAGGATTAAGCTTAGTAAGAGCAAATGTTAAAATTCCGCATACAACAAGAGCCAAAACTACCGATATTGCTCTGACAATCCATGCCTTCCACCATATAAGTTCGTCTCTTTTTGCTATATGAAAGGGCGAATTATAAAGAAAATTCAAAATATGATTATTCATTTTCGTCATTTCCTCCTTCTTGGTATGATTCTGATTCAGGATTTTTGGTCATCAAAAGTCCTATTTCTTCTTTTGTTACATTTCTGCCGTCAACTATACCTGTTATCTTTCCGCTGCCGACAACTAAAATCCTGTCACATAATTCAATCAATACATCCAAATCTTCGCCTACAAATATAACAGCAACGCCTTTTTCTTTTTGCTCATTTAAAAGGTTGTATATCGTGTATGATGAGTTTATATCAAGCCCTCTTACAGGGTATGCCGCCATCAAAACTGTTGGCGATGATGAAATTTCACGGCCTACCAGAATTTTCTGTATATTACCGCCCGAAAGCTTTCTTACAGGAGTTGCGACTGAGGGTGTGACAACATCAAGTCTGTCTATGATTTCTTCTGCAAGAGATTTAGGATTTTTTCTTTGCAGGAATACGGATTTGCCTTTTTTATAGCTTCTGAGCATCATATTGTCAACTATGTCCATATTACCTACTAATCCCATACCTAGTCTGTCCTCAGGTACAAACGCAAGACGCACACCCATCTGTCTTATTTCAAGAGGTGATTTATCTCGTAAATTTTCAATTTCACCCGTTTGGGGATTGTTGTAAATTATTTCTCCTTCAGTAAGGTGTTGAAGACCTGCAATAGCTTCTAACAGTTCTCTTTGTCCGCTGCCTGCTATACCTGCTATACCTAATATTTCACCTGAACGGGCTGTAAATGATATATCGCTCAAAACCTTAACTCCTGAGCGGTTTACACAACTTATATTTTTTATCATAAGCCTGTCTTCGCAATTTTTTGCTTCACTTCTGTCTATATTTAACGATACTTTTTTGCCAACCATCATTTCTGTCAATTCTGCTTCGTTTGTTTCGGAAGTAATAAGAGTACCTACATATTCTCCCTTACGGAGAACGGCTACCTTATCAGACAGAGATAAAACCTCGTGAAGCTTGTGGGTTATAATGATTATTGCTTTGCCGATCTCACGCATTTTTTTCAAAACAGCAAATAATTTAACGGTTTCCTGAGGTGTCAAAACTGCTGTAGGCTCATCAAGAATTAAAATGTCAGCACCCCTATACAGTGCCTTTATGATTTCAACGGTTTGCTTTTCAGATACTGACATTTCATAGATTTTTTTATATGGGTCAAGTTCAAAACCATACATCTGTGTGATTTCTTTGATTTTTTGGACATATTCTGACATATCGAATTTCTTATCATCTGTAAGACCTAAGGTAATATTTTCAGCAGCAGTAAAAACATCAACCAACTTAAAGTGCTGATGTATCATACCTATTTTATAGTTAAATGCATCCTTAGGCGACGCTATATCGGCAAGTTCTCCATTTATATATATTTCTCCGCTATCAGGATAATAAATACCCGAAACCATATTCATAAGCGTAGTTTTACCGCTTCCGTTTTCGCCTAGTATGGATAATATTTCTCCTTTATTGACTTTAATTGAGACATTTTTGTTTGCTACTACGCTTCCGAATGTTTTAGTGATGTTTTTTAATTCAATAGCTACATTCTGTTCCATATAAAATCTCCATTATCATATATTTTGTACTTTGAAAGATACACAAACTATTTTATATATCTTTTGAAGTACAAATAAATTTAATATAGGGCGGAGTATTCCCCGCCCTATACTACTTATTTGATAATTAACCCATCATTGTGTTAAGCAATGTAATACCGTCGATGTTAATATCGAAGTAAGGTGCTGAACGGAATTCTGATTCGTGGAAGTAACCATCTGAGATAACTTCTGTATCCTTTTCGTATGCAGCATCTGTATCTACATCTGCCATGTATGATTCAAGCTTCTTGCCTTCAACTGTGAATGTATCTGTATCAAATACTTTAATTTCACCTGAAATAAGCTTAGCTTTTGCTTCTTCAATTTTTTCTTTTGTACCTTCAGCTGCAACATCTTCATTGATTTCTGTAAGTTTTACAGAACCAACTTCAAAGCCTTCGCACCAGTCGTAAGCAATTTCTGTGTTATTTCTTGTATTTGTAATCATATACTCAAAGTAAGGTGTCCAGTCAATTCTGGAAGAAATAATAAATGTATTGGGGCATGCGCTCTGTGTGCTACCATTGTATGAAACATTGGGTACACCTGCGTTTTCACAAGCTGTAGGAGCGCCCATTGAGTCAGCATGCTGGCTGATAAGCACGCGGTTGTTGGGGGAGGGGGGGGGGGGGGGGGTTTTTTCTAAAGCTTCATCATACCAGCTGCCTGTGAACTGTACTTCCATTGTAACAGAAGGACATACTGATTTTGCACCGAGATAGAATGATGTATAACCTGAAATAACTTCTGCGTAGGTAAATGCACCAACATAACCCATTTTTGCCTGATCAGCTGTGATTTTACCACTTTCAATCATTTCATTAAGTTTCATACCTGCTGCAATACCTGCAAGGTATCTGCCTTCGTAAATAGAAGCAAACGCATTGTGGAAGTTTGCAACTTTTTCTGTATGAGCTGTTGTACCTGTTGCATGACAGAACTGAACATCGGGAAATTCCTTAGCTGCCTTTAAGATGTAAGGCTCGTGACCGAAGCTATTAGCAAATACAACATTACAACCCTGGTCTGCCAGGTCTGCTGCTGCTTCGTAGCATTCATTACCTTCAGGAATGTTGGTCTTAAAAATAACCTGTTCAGACTTCAAGCCTAAATTTTCAGTTGCAGCTTTTGCAGCATCTAAAAAGTTCTTGTCGTAGGTTGAGTTTTCATCGTGTAAGAAAATAAAACCTACTTTAAATTCATCTTGCTTTTCATTACACCCTGCAAACATAACAGTAGCTGTTACAATCATTGTAACAACAAGAAGTAGTGAAATGATTTTTTTCATCTTTTGTTCCCTCCCGCCTTTCGGCATTTTAATTTTTTATGTAAAGTCTATTTACATACAATGATTATTTACGGAAAGATAAACTTGTCTCTGTCATATTATCAATAATGGCTAAAGAATCAACACGAATACCTGCTTTTCTCAATTCATCTCCCCCGCCCTGAAAACCTTTTTCAATAGCAATGGCACATCCACAAAGTTTTGCCTTTGCCTGATTAAGTATATCTAAAAGGCCGTTTAAGGCATTGCCTTTAGCCAGAAAGTCATCAATAATCAAAACCCTGTCCTGCGAAGATAAAAAGTTCTTGCCCACAACCGCATTATAGGTGTTTTTGTGAGTGAAGGATGTCACCTCAGAACTATATACATCCTTTGAGATGTTGCTCGATTTATTCTTTTTTGCAAAGACAACAGGAACCTTCATATAATGTGCTGCTGCAAATGCTATTGGAATACCTGATGTTTCTATGGTAAGGATTTTGTTTACCTGTTCATCCTTATATAATGCAGCAATCTCCTTGCCCATTTCCATAAGAAAATCCACATCAATCTGATGATTCAAAAAGCAATCTACCTTAAGAATATTATCGGGTAAAACTGTGCCTTCTTTTAATATTTTTTCCTCTAATAATAAAATAATAAATCACCTTCCAATATATGAATCACTTACAAAACGAGCTAACTCTTTCAAGAAATATTTAACAAGATTTTATAAATTTACTATAGCATATCAAAAAAGAAAAGTGAAACAAATTTCAACAATTTGTTTGTCTTTTTGCGATTATTTTACTTTATGTTTTTTGAGCCTTTTAGTTTATGCTGCAGCGTCTAACATGTTTTCAATAAAAATGCCGTAACCACGGGTCGGGTCATTGACAAACACATGCGTCACAGCCCCAACAAGCTTTCCGTCTTGAATTATAGGACTTCCGCTCATACCTTGTACGATTCCGCCAGTTCTTTCTATGAGTCTTTCGTCTTTTATTTTAATGGTCATATTTTTAGAGTCGGGAGCATATTTCATAATTTTTGTTATTTCTATTTCGTATTTTTCTATTTTATTGCCATATACATTTGCATATATATAAGCTTTACCAGTCTTTATCTGACCTGAAGATGCCGCAAGCACAGGCTCATTATTGTAAGACAACTGACAGTTTTCTGTGGTTTTTCCGTATATGCCGCAATTTGTATTTTTTGATATAATGCCACATTCATCGTTAACAGAGCCAAAAACTCCAAGCAGTTCTCCCGGTGTACCCTTAGAACCTTTTTCAACCCCCGTTATTTCTGCATTGCTGATACTGCCCTTATCAATCGGCATCAATTTCCCGGTATCTACATCAGTTATCGGATGTCCTAATGCGGCAAAAGTATTAGACGCAGTATCTACAAAAGTTACTGTTCCTATACCTGCTGTACTGTCTCTGACCCACAAACCAAGTCTGTAACCGTCTTTGGTTTTTATGGGAGTTGCGGTTTTTGTTTCTTCGTTTCCGTTACTTGCTATTTTTAACGATACGGGTTTTCCTTTAGAAGCCGAAATAATTTCTCCTAATTGCTCCACAGTATGCAGTTCTTCCCCGTCAGCACTCATTATTATATCTGCCACTTTTATATTCAGCGCCTTTGCAATATTATAGCTTTGTCCGTTTTCATCCTTTATACTCTGGCTGCCCACACAAATAAGACCTTTGGTAAACATTTTTATACCTACGGCTTTACCTCCGGGCAGAAGTTCCATTTCTGGCAGGACACTTACAGTAATATCTTTGACAGGAATAACCCCAAAAAGCTTAACTGTTGCATTATAAGTCGGATC
>JAZNUA010000045.1:0-5590 GCA_045592045.1 Congzhengia sp.
CATGGCTACGATCCGACTTATGCGTGGGCAACGGAGGCTATAAATAAGCTGATAGATAAAGGTGCAATAACAGGTATGAGCAAAAATCATTTTGCTCCGGATGCACCTGTGACCAAAGAACAGTTTGCAAAAATGTTAGTAGGGGCATTGGATGTTGAATTGCCTGAAGGAAACGAAGAAGTAACAGAAGAAAAATCATACAAGGATATAGCGGAAAATCGTTGGTCATATCCATATATTATGGCGGTTTCAGAGTTTTTCTATGACGACAGTTTCGGCTCAGAATCGTTTAATCCTGAGGAAAACTATACTCGTGAAAAGTGTGCATATGCTATATCTATGGCATTAGGTTATGGCGGAAAGAGCTCTAATCTTTTAGATTCTAAAGTGCTGGAAAACAACTTTAAAGATGTAAGCAAAATAAACCCTCGCCTTAAAGATGCAATGGCTATGGCTGTTGAACGGGGAATAGTAAAAGGCGCTGACAATCTCATTCGACCTGATGGCGATGTAACCAGAGCCGAGGCGGCTGTTTTGCTCTACCGTGCCATGCAGTACAAAGAAAGAAATTCCCAAAACTTATTTATAACACAGACGCCCATGATGGGAAAAAGTACGGTAACATTAGAACAGGCAAAGCGTTGGGCAGAATCTAAAGGTGCTCATCAGCGGTTTATTGATATAGCCGATTATTATTGGAAGTACGGCGAAATCACAGGTATTCGTCCTGAAATTTTGTACGGACAAGCGGCTAAAGAAACAGGCTATGGAAAATATACAGGACAGGTAAAGCCTGAGCAAAATAACTGGGCGGGGATAAAAATAAAAAATCCCATAGCCGACAGACCTGAAGACCACGAAACCTTTCCTACGCCTGAGGACGGAGTAAGAGCGCACTTTAATCACATTACAGCTTATGTTGGCATAGAGCCTGTGGGAGAACCTCACGACCGTTATTATGTTTTGAATACTCTTACTTGGCGCGGAACAGTAAAAAATGTGGAACAGTTAGGCGGAAAATGGGCACCCGATGTTACTTATGGATACAACATAGTAGTTAAAATGCTTCGTGGAATGGAAAGCATGAAATAAAAAACTTAAGATTGGTGCATAAAAGCCATATTACATTTTTGTAGCAAAAGTTGTTATTAATAAGCGTTATTTTATAAAAAAAAGAGAGCGTCAGCTCTCTTTAAATTTTTGCTCATAGGTTATATTTGATTGCTGGCGGTCGGGTAATTGCACCAGCACAATAGCTGCAAACATAAGAATACATCCAAAGATTTTTGGTAAGCTCATTGCTTCGCCCAGCAAGAGCCATCCGGAAATTGCAGCAAACACTGACTCTAACGACATAATGATAGAGGCAGATGTGGGGTCTGCGTACTTCTGACCTATGATTTGTAAGGTGTACGCTATACCGCAAGACATTATACCTGAATACAAAAGCGATGTCCCGCAAGCAACGATGTTTGAAATTTCCGGTGTTTCTATTATAAGCATCAAAATCAGGTTTATAGTTCCTGATATTAAAAACTGTGTGCAAGCAAGTTTTATGCCGTCAACCTGATTTACAAATCTATCAATTAGGAGTATCTGTCCTGCAAAAAATATCGCGCATAAAAGCGTTAAGCCGTCGCCCCAGTTAAAGGAAACTTTATCGCCAAAAAGGCATAAAAAGTACATTCCGACTATTGCGACTAATACACCACTCATTAGCTTGAAACTAAGCTTTTTGCCAAAGAAAACACCGAAAATTGTAACAAAAATTATGTATAGTGCAGTTAAAAATCCGCTATTTGCAGTTGTAGTCACCTTTAATCCATAAGTTTGCAGTGTTGAGGCAATACATAAAAATATGCCACACAATGAGCCATATATGAGTAATTTTTTAGTATCTGTTTTTTTATATGTACCGTTTTTTTTCTTTTTCATATCCGTAAAAAAGATAAACGGCAAAAGCACAATGCCACCCATTGTAGTACGAATACCCATAAAAGTATTGGGACCGATATAATCCATTCCCACACTCTGTGCCACAAATGAAGCACCCCAGATAATCGCCGTAATAAATAAGATAATATTGCCTTTGACTTTTGTATTAAGTTTCATTTTTTCTCCTGTTATTTTAAAACCACATTTTCATCGCCTAATATTTTTTTGAGCTCGGCGATTAACTCATCACAGCCATTTACCCACAAATTTTTAGGAGCGATAGAGGTTTTTTTGTTTTCTTCATTGTAAATATAAAGTGCTACATTTCCGCCATTCTTTTCAAGGCAGGGTTTTATTCTCTCGAATAAATAATCTTTGCCAATGCTGAATTTCAAGAAAAGCTTTTTGTTGGACTGTAATTCTTTTGACACCTTTGGAAGCTCAGAACCTGGTTTTGCTCCGTGTTCTAAGGGCTCTACCATATCGCATATGATTTTTGGCTCTTCATCCTCGCGAAAGCTGAGTTTTCCCGAAACTATCAGCGGAGCATCCTCCGTAAGATACCTCCTTGAAAGGTCATAAATATTGGGAAAAACTATTATTTCAGCACTGCCCGTTAAATCTTCTGCCGTTACAAATGCCATTATTTTATTGTTTTTTGTAACTTTTGTTTTTATTGCGGACACCAAAACACAAACCCTTACTGGCATACCGTCTGTTAAGCCTGATGTGCTTGATTCTTCGTCTGAAACGAAATCTGCAAAAGAAACAGATGAAATCTGCGCAATTTCTTCAGAAAATTCACTTAAAGGATGACCGGAAATATAGTAGCCTATACTTTCTTTTTCGTATTTTAAAAGCTCCTTCTGAGAAAGCTCAGGAATATCATGGGGCGTACCGCCCAAAAGCTCCTCTTCAGCTTCGCCAAAAAGGTTCAGCTGACCTTCTACATTTCTCTTTAAGTCGTCTGAGTAGGAGTCAATTATGCTTTCAAACTCTGACAAAAGGTAAGAGCGTTTTTCACCTAACGAGTCAAAGGCTCCTGCTTTGATTAAATACTCATGAACTCGCTTGGTTACGCCTAGTTTCAAGGTTCTTTTTGCAAAATCTTTGTAGCTTTTATATTCGCCGTTCTTATTTCTTTCTTCTACCACACCGTCAATACATCCGATTCCCACATTTTTAATAACGGCAAGACCGAAGCGGATGTCACCGCCTGTAACGGCAAAGCCTGAAATACTTTTATTTATATCGGGAGGCAAAATTTTTATACCCATTCGTGCTGTTTCCTGTGAGTATTTTGCAACCTTTTCAGGACTGTCCAACACAGACGAAAGAAGTGCCGCCATATATTGTGCAGGGTAAAAATGCTTTAAATATGCGGTCTGATATGTCACAAAAGCGTAAGCCGCCGCGTGAGATTTATTAAATGCATATTGGGCAAAATCCATCATCTCGTCAAAAATTTCGTTTGCTACTTTTTCCGAAACTCCACGACGAACAGCACCATCCACCGTCACATTGCCTTTGTCATCTGTTATGCCGTAAATGAAGTTTTTTCGCTCCATTTGCATAACATCTTCTTTTTTCTTACTCATGGCACGGCGAACCAAATCTGCTCGTCCTAAAGAGTACCCGCCCATTTTACGAACGATTTCCATAACCTGCTCCTGATAAACCATACAGCCGTAGGTTACATTTAAGATAGGCTCTAAAATCTCGTGAGAGTACTTTACCTTGTCGGGATTTTCTTTGTTTTTAATATATCTTGGAATCTGGTCCATGGGACCGGGGCGATATAGAGAGATGCCTGCTATAATATCTTCTATGCTTTCGGGTTTAAGTTCTTTCATAAATTGCTTCATACCAGCACTTTCAAGTTGGAAGACACCCTCAGTTTCCCCTCTGCCTATCATTTTGTAGACGCCGTCTTCTGCCAAATTTATAGAGTCTATATCCACATCTTCGCCTGTTGAAGCCTTAATGATGTTTATGGCATCTTTAATAATACCAAGGTTACGAAGCCCTAAAAAGTCCATCTTTAAAAGGCCTAACTCTTCTACCGTATCTTTGGGGAATTGGGTAATCAACACATCATCGTTTTTTTGTAAGGGCAAATATTCTGTTACGGGAGCCTTGGAAATTACTACACCTGCTGCGTGTGTGCCCGCATTTCTGATTAAACCCTCAAGCTGTATAGCGTCATCGATAAGTTCTTTTGCTATAGCGTCAGTCTCGTACTTTGCCTTCAAATCAGGGTTTGCTTCTATCGCCTTGGGAATAGTCATTTTAAGGTCAAAGGGTATCATTTTCGCTATTACATCGGTATCGGCATAGGACACATTCAAAACTCTGCCCACATCGCGAATTGCGTTTTTTGCCTTCATTTTGTTGAAGGTTATAATCTGGCAAACCCGCTCTCTGCCGTACTTTTCCACGACATAATCTATTACACGCTGCCTGTCCTCGTTGCAAAAATCTACATCAATATCAGGCATAGACACTCGCTCAGGGTTTAAAAAACGCTCAAAAATAAGACCAAATCTTATGGGGTCAATATTTGTAATTTCAAGGCAATAGCTCACTATACTGCCTGCAGCCGAACCTCTGCCCGGCCCTACGGGAATGCCATTGTCCTTGGCGTATTTTATAAAGTCCCAAACAATCAAAAAGTAATCGACATAGCCCATATTTTTGATTACATCAAGCTCATATTTTAAGCGCTCTTTGGCTTCTGCATTCTCGCCGTAGCGTTTTTTAAGACCGGCATCACAAAGCTCGCACAAGTATTCATAAGAGGTTTTGCCTTTTGGCACATCGTATTGGGGGAGTTTTAAAACACCAAACTCAAAATCTACATTACAAGCGTCTGCGATTTTTTGAGTGTTTGTTAAGCTTTCGGGAATTTCACCAAAAAGCTCTTTCATTTCTTCTTCTGATTTTAAGTAAAATTCGTCTGTTTCAAACGCCATTCTGTCGGTTTCTGATACTTTTCTGTTCATTTGAATACACATCAGCAAATCCTGATATTTTGCGTCTTCTTTCTTAATGTAATGAACATCGTTTGTAGCAACAAGCCCGATGCCATACTCGTTTGCAAGGCGGATTAAGGCGGCGTTTGCCTTTTTTTGCTCAACTATTCCATGATTTTGGATTTCTAAATAAAAATTGTCTTTTCCAAAAAGCTCAAGATACTTTTCAACGAGCTTTCTTGCGCGGGCGTCTTCATCTGCCAGAATTGCCTGAGGAATTTCGCCTGCCAGGCACGCTGACATACAGATTAAACCCTTATGGTACTGTTGGATTACCGAAAAATCTACTCTCGGCTTGTAGTAGAAGCCGTCAGTCCAGCCCGTTGACACGATTTTTACTAAATTTTTATATCCTTCGTTATCCTTTGCCAAAAGCACCAAGTGATGAGTCGTATTTCCGTTGTCGTGGGATTTGTCGTTTAAATCCTTTGCGGCAACATAAACTTCACAACCGATTATAGGCTTTATGCCCTGTGCTTTAGCTTCTTTGTAAAAATCAATAACGCCACACATATTGCCATGGTCAGTTATGGCAAGGGCAGACATATGAAGCTCTTTTGCACGCGAAATAAGCAGGGGAATTCTGCATTCCCCGTCTAAAAAGCTGAATTCTGTATGAGTAT
>JAZNUA010000046.1:0-4123 GCA_045592045.1 Congzhengia sp.
AGTCGGTCAATATAACTGTCCACAGCGTGATAGGGAACACCGCACATGGGATTTTTCTTAGCTTCTTCTCCTTTACTACGGGATGTTAATACAAGCTCCAACTCGCGCGATGCCACAATGGCATCGTCCATAAACATCTCATAGAAGTCGCCCGCTCTGAAAAACAAAATAGCGTCCGGATAGTTTTCCTTAATATTAAGATATTGACGCATCATCGGTGTCATTTTAATTCCTCCAAATATTTTTTAGTGGCAAGCAGAACATGAGCTGCAATTTCCTGTACATGACCCTGATGAAGAAGTTGCCATATCCTGTTCCTCACCCTGTACACAATATGAAATAATGGAATTTACCTTAGTTAAAATATCGTTAAATGCTGATTTTGCTTCAAGGTATTCTTTTACAGTTTTATTTTGCGTAAGCTTATTCATGGAATCCTGCATTTCTTTTTGAAAAAGTTTTAAACTTTCAGGAGTCATGCCAGTTTCTTTTGCTTTTACGGTCATTGCGGCACGGGTCTCTTCATATTCTCTCATTGCAGCCTGTGCATCTTCTGATTCAAAATATATTCTTTCCATTTCTTTAAAGGTTTTTAATTCATTGCTTTCCGCAATAGCTGTTCCTAATTTTTGTGCTAATTCTAAAATATCGTTCATTCTTTTAATCTCCTTTATACTCTTACGCCTGATAGTGACCAGGTATTTACTTTTGTTATTTTAACATTTATAAAATCACCATTTTTTAAATTGTTATCTTTTGGGAAGTTTACTATTTTTCCACTACTTGTCCTTCCTGACATCATATCGCTGTTGTTTTTGGACAAGCCTTCAACCATTATTTCTTCTTCTCTGTCTTTATAGGTTTCGTTGATTTCTCGGGAAATTCTATTTTGCACATCGAGCAAAATATCAAAGTGCTTATGTTTTAATTCATCAGGCACCTGATTTTCCATTTTTGCTGCAGGCGTACCATCTCGTTTGGAATAGATAAAAGAAAACACACTATCAAATCTTACTTTTTTGACAACATCAATTGTTTCATAAAAATCTTCTTCAGTTTCTCCTGGAAAACCAACTATAATATCCGTTGTAAATGATGCATCAGGCATAACATTACGAATTTTTTCTGTGAGCTCTAAATACCTTTCTTTAGTATAACCTCTATTCATAATTTTAAGTATTTTGTTGCTTCCTGCCTGAAAAGGCAAATGAATCTGCTTGCAAAGCTTTGATATCTTCGGTAGCGTTTCGATAAGCTTATCTGTCATATCCTTAGGATGAGATGTAACAAATCGAATTCTTTTTATTCCATCAACCTTATCTGCCATAAGAAGCAAATCCGCAAAATCTATACTTCTTTCCAGGTCCTTGCCATACGAGTTTACATTTTGACCAAGTAAAGTGATTTCCTTTACACCTTCTCCTGCTAACGCCTTAATTTCGGCTATTATATCTTCGGGGTTGCGACTTCTCTCTCTTCCTCTCACATAAGGCACAATGCAATAAGAACAAAAATTATTACAGCCATACATTACAGAAACCCATGCGGATGCAGTTTTTTTCCGGTATACGGGCACATCCTCACACAGCCTTCCCTCAGACTCCACTCGGTGAATAACACGCTCATTATCACAGATTGCACGATACATTATCTCAGGAAAATTATATAAAGAATGTGTACCGAAAACTACTGTAACATGTTTAAATTTATTTTTAATTCTTTTGGACATACTTTCCTGTTGCATCATACATCCGCAGATGCCAACAATAAGTTCGGGTCGCTTTTCCTTTATACGCTTCAGGGCACCAATATTTCCTAAAACTCTCATTTCAGCACCCTCACGCACTGCACAGGTGTTGTAAAGAATAAAATCGGCTTCGTCTTCTTTGTCCGTAAAATCAAAACCCATATCAAAAAGCATACCACAGATTCTTTCTGAATCATTTTCATTTTGCTGACAGCCGTAAGTTTCCACCATCGCCTTAGGAGTCTTTCCGCTAATAGAATAATGTTCACGAATCAATTTTGTATATTCTCTTTGTTTTTCCATTTCATCTTTTGGCACTATAATATTTTTTCTTTCCAAAATTAAAACCCCTTTAATTATATAATTTTTTCAAAGCACCAACAGACAAATGGTATGGTGAAAAGTGCACATAAAGTAGATACAAAAATATATGCTGCTGAGTATTGTGCGTCGGACCCTAAATCGTTAGTTACTATTGAAGATACTGTTTGAGCAGGCATTGCAATCTGCATAATTATCGCTCCGCATACTAAAGGAGGAATGTTAAGCTTTATAAGTATTGCTGCTGCAACAATCGGCGCAACTATCATTTTCAATAGAACGGATACAAGCATTACTGTACATTGCTTTAACCTCTTAATGTTTACAGTGGCTAAAATCATACCGATAAATATCATAGAAAGATATGTGGTCAGAGATCCTATGTTCTTTACAATATTTCCTAAAAGTTCTGGTAATTTCACTCCTAAAAGCATAAGCGGTATACAAACTAAAAATGTTATTGTGTTTGGATTAAAGAGTTTTTTTAGTGAATCCTTTGTTTTTTCATGTCCACTGGATTTGCTTATTAAATATACACCTGCACTCCAGAACAAAAGGTTGTTTATCGTTCCGTATATCACCGCATAAAACATAGCTTCTTCGCCGTATATTGTATACGCCAAAGGGTATCCTAAAAATCCTACATTACCAAAACAAGTCAGTACTGCATAAAGTGTCTTTGTAGGTTCTTTTAGTTTAAATATTTTGGCAAACAAAAAACCTACACAATACATAACACCAATGGTAACCACAGCAGCAATCGCCGCAACAAACGCCCCCTTAAACATTTCCATCGTGATAATTTTGGACAAAAGAGAATCAACTATAAAAAACGGCAGCGTAATATTAACAATTACTTTTGATATGGCATCTTTGGTGCTTATTGGTAAATATCCTGTTTTTCCAGATATAAATCCTACTAAAATAGTCGCAAACAACATAATTATAGGATTAAAAATTATATTTAAATCCATATTTTTCCTCGTTCCTCATATTTAATATTTAAAAAAAACAAGTGCAAAACTATACCATTTTATTTTAACATCAATTCACAAAAAAATCAACATTTTATCTTTTAAAAACACAAAAAATACCACAACAATTGTGGTATTTTTTGTATATGTGTATAAACTATTCCAAAAAGTATGTTGCTTCCATATCAGCAGTAGATAACGCAAACGCTAATGGGTATTTTTCAAAAGCACTTCCTACATTGTTTTGTGGGTCTGTTCCGGAAAATCCCATATGATAGCGGATAGCGAAAGCTTCTTCACGAGTAAGCTTCATGAATCCCGAAATAATATAAACAGATTTTTCTCCGTGTCCGTAAGGCATTTCATCAGCATATTCAAATGTTGGGACTTGCTGCCATACTCCTGCTTTATCTTTGACATTTCTTGTGCCTTTGATGTAGCAGTTTACTTTACACAAATCGTGCAAAAGTGCAACTATTGCTATACTTTCATCGCTATAATTGAGATTATAGGTTTCTTTTACTCTGTTTCGTGCCAAATAATCCTTTAAGCAGTAATAAACATTTAATGAATGTTCTAATAAACCGCCCTCGTACGAGCCATGAAAACGAGTGGAAGCTGGAGCATAAAAGAAATCACTTTGGCTACCTGATAAATATTCAAGTAGTTTATCTGCTCCCTCTCTGGTGATATTTTCATTATAAATTTGTATAAATTCTTCTTTTTTGGTCATTTATCATCACTCACCTAAGACATTTTATAATATTTTCTATTCGTTATCGCCGTTTATAATCGCTCTATACATTTGAAATTCATGTATATATTATATATTTATTTTTGTTAAAGGTCAATGATTTGTTGTATTTAATTTGACAAATTAAATATTTCGTGCTAAAATATTTTTCGTTGAGTAAGCCAGATGATTGCGCGAGTTTTTCTCACGAGGAAAGTCCGGGCTTCACAGGGCAAGGGTGCCGGGCAACTCCCGGTGGAGGCGACTCTAAGGATAGTGCAACAGAAATAGACTGCCAAAATTTTGGCGATGGTGGAAAGGCGAGGTAAGAGCTCACCGGCGCTGACG
>JAZNUA010000047.1:0-5025 GCA_045592045.1 Congzhengia sp.
CAGAAATCTATCTTCATTGCGCAAAAATCATTGGCACCAGGCCTGATGAGACAGCTGTTTTTGAAGATGTACTTCACGGTATTAAATCAGCAAAAAAAGCAGGTTTTGTTACTGTTGCCATTGAGGATTTTTCAAGCGACGATGATAAAGAGGAAATTATGGCAATCTCCGACCACTATATTAAAGACTTTACAGACACAAAGACTATAAAAAATTTAATACAAACCGACAGATAAAGCAATTAAAACAAAAGAGGGGCGAACATATATGAAAACATCATTGACCATTGCAGGAAGTGACTGCAGCGGTGGTGCCGGAATACAGGCTGATATAAAAACAATGACTATGAATGGTGTTTATGCAATGAGCGCAATTACAGCACTTACTGCTCAGAATACCACAGGCGTCAGCGGAATATCTCAAGTTACACCTGAATTTTTAGGACTTCAGCTTGATATGATTTTTCAGGATATTTATCCTGATAGTGTAAAAATCGGAATGGTTTCTGACAGCGAAATTATAAAAGTAATAGCAGATAAATTAGCAGAATACAAAGCTGAAAATATTGTTGTCGATCCGGTTATGGTATCAACAAGCGGCTCTGCTCTTATGAAAACAGACGCTGTCAAGACGCTTATTAAAGAACTTCTTCCGATAGCAACACTCGTTACACCGAACATACCCGAGGCGAAAGTTCTATCAGGTCTTGCCATTGAAACCAAAGAAGGTATGCTTTCCGCCGCAAAATTCATCGGCGATACATACGGATGCAGTGTTCTCTTAAAAGGCGGACACAGTATCAATGATGCTAACGACCTGTTATATTCAGCAGGCAAAATGGTTTGGTATGAAGGCAAACGAATTGATAATCCTAACACCCATGGCACAGGATGCACACTTTCTTCTGCCATTGCTGCAAACTTAGCAAAAGGATTTTCTCTTGCAGACTCGGTGAGGAAAGCAAAGGAATATATCTCGGATGCCCTTTTTGCGCAACTCGATTTAGGGAAAGGCTCAGGTCCTATGATGCACAACTTTGCCCTTCAGGATAAATACTCAGAGGAGGCCGAGTAAAATGACAGAAAAAAGAACTTCTGTTTTTGAAAATGGACTTATTTGGTTTGGGGCGGCAGTTTCCATTGCAGAAATTATGACCGGAACATACTTTGCACCACTGGGTTTTTCCAGGGGCTTACTTGCTATTCTGCTTGGTCATATAATTGGCTGTATTATGCTTTTTATCGCAGGTCTTATCGGTGGTAGGACTCGCAAAAGCTCAATGGAAACAGCAAAAATGAGTTTTGGTCAAAAAGGCGCTATGTTTTTCTCTGTACTGAACATCATTCAACTTGTCGGTTGGACGGGTATAATGATTTATGACGGTGCTCTTGCAGCAAACAGAATTTTTGATATTGGCAACTGGATTTGGTGTATTCTTATCGGATTGCTAATTAGCCTTTGGATTATAATAGGCATCAAAAACCTCGGCAAAATTAACATAGTCGCGATGGCTGCATTATTTATTTTGACTATAGTTCTTAGTTTCCTTATTTTCGGCAAAGGCACATTGCAAAGTATCGTCGGTAAAGGTATGACATTTGGTGCTGCAGTAGAGCTTTCTGTGGCGATGCCATTGTCCTGGCTTCCTCTTATCAGTGATTATACAAGAGAAGCGAAGAAACCTGTTAAAGCTACTGCGGTCAGCGCTATTACATACGGCGTGGTCAGTTGTTGGATGTATATAATCGGTATGGGTGCTGCAATATTTACTAAAGAATCAGATATTGCACAAATTATGGTAAAGTCAGGTCTTGGAATTGCAGGACTTATTATCATTGTCTTTTCAACAGTTACAACGACATTTCTTGATGCATATTCTGCGGGTGTTTCAAGCGAATCAGTTACCAAAAAAGTTAATGCCAAGTGGATAGCAGTTGCAGTTACTGCTGTTGGCACAATCGGAGCAATATTCTTACCACTTACAGATATTACAGAATTTTTATATTTCATAGGCTCTGTATTTGCACCTATGATAGCTATTCAGATTGCCCACTTCTTTATATTAAAAGAAAACAGTGAATCGAGACCTTTCAATGTCAAAAATCTGATTATTTGGTTTATAGGCTTTGTTATTTACAGATTGCTGATGCGTGTAGATACAGTTGTCGGTAACACTCTGCCTGATATGCTAATCACCATTCTGCTCTGTGTAGCAATAAGCAAAAAAATGGATTGATAAAATTGAAATAATAATATATAATTATTATAATTACAGAATATAATTATAATTACGGAGGAATACTTATGAAAACAAAAACTCAAAAAATAGTTATAGCATCACTACTTGCAGCACTTTGCTGTGTGGCAACGATGATTGTTAAAATACCGTCACCGCTTAAAGGATATTTGAATTTGGGCGACTGTGTTGTACTTCTTTCAGGATGGCTATTATCCCCTGCATATGGATTTGCGGCTGCAGGTATCGGTTCTGCTCTTGCAGATATGTTCTCGGGATACATAATATATGCTCCTGCAACCTTTATCATTAAAGGCATTATGGCGATAATTGCCTTCTATGGATTTAAAACACTTGGCAAAAGAATATCTGCCACAGCAGCAAGAATAATATGCGGCGCAGCAGCAGAAATTGCTATGGTGCTCGGATACTTTATTTTTGAAGGCTTTTTGTATGGATTTGGCCCGTCAGCTGTAAATATCCCTGCAAATGGGGTCCAGGGAATTGCCGGACTCATTCTCGGAGTTGTTTTGATAAAGATATTTGAAAAAAACAATATTACGCTTTAATTTATTCGCCAAAAATTGCGAAAAGGATGTAATAAGCATTTAAAAAAGGAGATGAGGCAATATGGATTTTGTAAAGTTTGCATCAGATAGGTTTTCTGTCAGAAAATATCAGGACACACATTTGGAAAAAGAGGTATTAGATAAGATTTTAGCAGGTGGGCATATAGCGCCGACAGGATGTAATTTTCAACCTCAGCGAATACTTGTTTTAAACACTGATGAAAGTATGGAAAAACTCAAAAAATGCACACCTTGTCATTTT
Source organism: Congzhengia sp. (assembly GCA_045592045.1). Taxonomy (GTDB): domain Bacteria; phylum Bacillota; class Clostridia; order UBA1381; family UBA9506; genus Congzhengia. The sequence goes on from JAZNUA010000047.1 coordinate 3,068, forward strand.
GATGCGCCCACTGCCCTGGTTATCGGTTACAACAAAAATGAAACCTGGACAAGAAAGTATGACGGTGCTATGTCTGCACCTGTCGACGCCACAATCGTTGCTACTCACATGATGTTGACAGCGCACGCTTTAGGTGTAGGCAGTTGTATGGTTATGGCATTTAATCCTGAAATTTTGAAAGAAGAATTTAACATTCCCCAAAATTACGAAGTGACCATGATTTTGACTTTAGGTTATCCTCATAAGGATGCAACACCTCATGAATTTCATAAAAAAGTAAGACCTCAAGAAGAAACAATATTTTTTGAAAAATTTTAAAAGAAGAAAAAGAGCTGTGACGATTTATTTATGATAGCTACTATCAAAGCTGTCAGCAGTGACATATTTATGCTTAAAGATATTTTCAAGGAACAAATCAAAGAATTATATACAAAATGAAAACAAGGCATCTTCTCTATATTGAGAGGATGCCTTGTTTGTTCATAAGTGTCTAAAAACATTACACAAAAGTTTTTGTGGTTAAATAACTTATCCAACCACCAAGCAAAATATTACCAAGATTTATTTTTGTCTTTTCCGAGTTGTATATTGAGCGTATCATTAACTAAATCTACAGTATTGCTGTAATTTCCATTCATGATAAGTTCATTTGATAAATCGCTCATACTTTTGTTGGTTTCTATTTGCTTCATTGCATCCTGAAATCCTAAAAATTCAAATAAATCATTCATATATTTAAACCTCCTCTTAAAAATAATTCCTATGCATTTTACACTTTAATTATTCGTATAGTAGTGGTATCCGCTTTCAAATGCATCATCGTAACTATCACTTTGAGAGCAACTACCCATACACAAAATTACAAAAACAATAAGTATGAATATTCCTATTCCACCACCGCTCCCATTACCCTGATTATTGTTATTTCCGTTCATATTCATATTTTTTCTCCTTGTATAAAATTAATAAATTTTAGTTTGCCATATTTAAAAGCATTTAATCAGCTACATATTCTAGTCTGCATCAAAAAACTCAACTTTTGACACATTGCAAGTTAATCCAGTAGTGCTGGGGGCAACGCTGAATCTATTTTTACTATGTGCTTTGCAGGGCAGTTCTTTTGGACCAACAAACGCTCCTCTTAACTTTATACCATATGTTACATCTTTATCAGGTAGCTTTGCTGAAAAGCTTTCACCTGGCTTAATTTTACCCACTTCATTTCCTCTTTCATCATATACAATATAAGCACACGCCCAACCTGTAGATTGTAATGATGCCTTTATTGTAATTGAGGTTTCATCCATTTTAATAGGACACCCACAATTAGGACACATTTTTGCCTGATCTGATACTTCTTTTCCACATTCCTTACACTTAATAAGAGCCATAATTAAATCTCTCCTTCAAATAGTTTTCTTATATCATACACCTATTTCCACTATTTGTCAACACAATTCCACATAAAATAGCTAAATTTGTTATAAAATGTATACAATAAGTGGAAAGAGGTGTGCAATATGATGTACAAATTCGCCGATAATTTGAAAAAACTAAGGACAAGCAAAGGTCTGACACAAACACAACTTGCTCAAAGGTTATGGCTAAATAAAAGTATAATTAGTGCATATGAAAATGAGACGAGAACTCCAAGTCTTGAGGTTCTTATCAAACTTTCCAACGAATTCAATGTCTCTATGGAGTATTTATTAGGTATAGAAAGAGAAAAAACATTAGATGTAACAGGTTTAACAGAAGAACAAATAGCGGTTGTAACTTCACTTGTAGAACTGCTCAAAAAAGAAAAAAATTGACTTAAAAAGCAAAAAAGAAAAACCGTTGAAATCCAGTGAAATCAACGATTTTAGGCTTTATGGTGGAAGAGGGTGGATTCGAACCACCGAAGCTACAAGCAACAGATTTACAGTCTGCCCCCTTTGGCCACTCGGGAACTCTTC
>JAZNUA010000048.1:0-12975 GCA_045592045.1 Congzhengia sp.
TATATAAAGGTGACAAAAGAGGACTATCCTAAGCTCAAATTTACCCGTAAAATAGAGCGTGATGGGGCAAAATATTTTGGTCCTTACGGGAGTGCAGCTGCGGTGCGGGAAGCTGTTGACTTCGTTTGTAAAATTTTTAAAATTCCGTCTTGCGACATAAAACTTCCTCGTGATATGGGAAAAAAACGGGCGTGCATCAATGCACAAATAGGTAAATGTATGTCACCATGTGAAAAAATAATAACAAAAGAAGAATATAAAAAGCGAATTGACGATGCCTGTGAATTTTTAGATGGTAATACGGGAAAAATTTTAGCAGAGCTGGCAACTGATATGCAATCTGCTTCAGAAAAGCTTGAGTTTGAACGAGCTGCAGCTATAAGAGATAAAATAGGCGCCATAAGACTTATGGAGAATAAGCAGAAAATAGTTTCCGAAAAATATGCCGACGAAGATGTGATAGGTTTTTTTGAAGCTGAAAACAGAACCTTTACTGAGGTGTTTTTTGTCCGTCATGGAAGAATTCTTGGCCATCACGGAACAGTTATTTCAAATACTGAAGGAATGAAAACTTCCGAAATAGCAGAAAGTTTTATCAAACAATTCTACGAAGCGGCAGATTTTATACCTCCGAATGTTTATACTCAGTATAAGTGCGAAGATGAGGAGCTTATGGCAGAATTTTTAAGTCAGCTTTCAGGAAGAAGTGTGAAAGTTTCTGCACCAATACGCGGGAACAAAAAAGCCCTCACAGAGATGGCACACAAAAATGCCAAACAGGCAGCTCTTAATTTCATATTAAAGAACGGCGAAGGAAAAAAAGCAATAAAACGCAGTATTCTGGATTTAAAGGAAGAACTGTGCCTTGAAAATCCTCCGTACAGAATAGAAAGCTATGATATTTCCAATACATCTGGCGAAGAAAATGTAGGTTCTATGGTTGTATTCATAAACGGCGAACCTGCAAAAAGCAAGTACAGAAGATTTAAAATAGAAACTGCCATAGGCGGAGATGACTATCGCAGCATGGCGGAAATGATTTTGAGAAGGCTTACACACGCTCGTGACGAAGAAAAAATGATAGAAAAAGGCGAAATTAAAAAAGAAGATGCAAAATTTCTTCCTCTTCCTGATTGTATATTTTTAGACGGTGGCAAGGGACATCTGTCTGTAATCTCGGAGCTTTTTGAGCTTACTGATTGTGATATACCCCTTTTTGCAATGGTAAAGGATGACCGTCACAGAACAAACGCGTTGTTAAAAAACGACGGAAGCAGTGTTGGATTAAAACGAAATTCACCTGAATTTCGTCTTGTTGCATGGATACAAGAGGAGGTTCACAGATTTGCAATAGAATATCACAGAAAGCTAAGAGGAAAGAAAATGAAAAAATCTTCTCTTTGTGATATAGATGGCGTAGGAGAAGCTACTGCAAAAAAATTACTCAGACACTTTAAATCAATTTCTGCAATAAAATCAGCAAGCGTTGATGAATTAAAGAACAGTGGTGTAAACATAAAGACAGCAAACAATATATACACTTATTTTCATAAAAATCATGTATAAAAAACTTGAAATTTTGACAAAAAAAGTATATAATAATATATTATGTTACATAATGTAGCGTGGTGTTTTATTATGAGGAGTGTAAATTAATGAGAATAGCAGTAGATGCATTTGGCGGAGATAATGCGCCAGATGAGGTAGTAAAGGGCTGTATCGAAGCAGTAAAAAAAGATGAGTATGATGTCGTTTTGGTTGGTAACGAGGATATCATAAACGAAAAGCTGAAAGAGTTTGGATATAGCGGAGGCAGAATCACTGTCAAAAACGCAACAGAAATCATCGAAGTATCAGAAGAACCTGTAAAGGCGATAAGAACAAAGAAGGATTCTTCTTTGTTAGTTGCTCTGAATATGGTAAAATCAGGCGAAGCTGACGCAGTTGTCAGTGCAGGAAGTACTGGAGCATATTTGGCGGGAGCCTTCAGAGTATTAGGAAGAATAAAAGGAATAAAGCGTCCTGCATTAACGGCTTTTATTCCGAATATTCACGGCGGTATAGGCGTTATTACCGATTGCGGTGCAACATCAGATGCAAAGCCTGAATATCTTGCACAATACGGACAGATGGGGTCTTTATACGCTGAAAAAGTATTGGGTATAAAAAAACCTAAGGTATACCTTGCAAACATAGGCGAAGAAGAGGGTAAAGGCAATGAACTTTACAGAGAATCCTATGCTTTGCTTAAAGAAAATAAAAATATAAACTTTTGCGGAAATTTAGAAACCCGTGACTTAACGGCAGGTATTGCAGATGTTATTGTGTGTGATGGTTTTTCAGGCAATATGGTTATAAAAACAATAGAGGGAACAGCATCATCCTTATTTAAGCTCATAAAAAAATGCTTTATGGAGAATTTATTGACAAAGTTGGCAGCGGCGATTGTTCTTCCGCGTCTAAAAGGCGTTAAGTCTATGCTTGATTCGTCAGAACAGGGAGGAGTACCGCTTTTGGGCATTGACGGAGTAGTTATCAAAGCTCACGGAAATTCTAAAGCAAAAGCCTTTTGTAATGCTATTGATAGTGCGGCAATTTTTGCAAAAACGGGCGTAAATGACGAGTTGAAAAAAATGTATTTGCCGAAGACTGCTAACCAGGAATAATAATCACAAAAAAATAGTATAAATTTATAAAAAAATTATAAATACTATTTACAATTCAAATGGTATGTTGTATAATATTTAACATAGTTGAGCTGCTTTATGCGGTGAGATTTAATACATACGGAGGTATTGCTGATGGAATTTGAAAAAATACGAGAAGTTATAGTTGCACAATTTGGTGTTGATGAGTCTGCCGTTAACCTTGAGACATCGTTTATCGATGACTTGGGTGCAGATTCTCTTGATGTAGTTGAACTTATTATGGCTATTGAAGAAGCATTTGATATCGAGATTCCTGACGACATGGCGGAAAAAATCGTTACAGTTAAGGATGCAGTTGAATATCTTAAGAATAAAAACTAATATTATCGGGTGTGGAAACACACCCGAAATATAGGTATTTCGAACGCATAAACCTGTTTCCTGCAATAGGATTTTTGTTGTAGTGGGAGCATATTTATGCGTTCATTTTGTTGAGAAAGGATGCACAAAATGAACTCATTGAAAGAATTTCAGGAAATAATAGGCTATAAGTTTAAAAACGAAAGCCTTTTAAAAGTCGCGCTTACTCACAGTTCATACGCCCATGAAAACAAAGGCAAAAATACAGAATACAACGAGCGTTTAGAATTTTTGGGAGATTCGGTTCTGGGACTTATTGTAAGCAGATATATTTACGAAAACTACCCCCAACTTCCTGAGGGTAGACTTACAAAAATGCGAGCAGCTGTGGTATGTGAAAAATCACTTTTTGAATGTGCACAGAATATTGACCTTGGAAAGTATTTGATTTTAGGATATGGGGAAGACCACACAGGCGGAAGAACGAGAATGTCTATTTTATCTGATGCCTATGAGGCATTGATTGCGGCCATATTCTTAGACAGCAATTTAGATGTTGTTAAAGAGTGGGTTTTAGGACAACTCTATGACGCTATCGAAGCTGCAGCAAAGGGAAAGATTTTTAAAGATTTCAAGACCGAATTTCAAGAAAAAGCACAGGTAAGCGGCGATGTGAATATCAAATACATAGTAGTAGATTCCAAAGGCCCTGACCACGACAAGTCTTTTTTTGTAAATGTTTATCTTAACGGCACACTTATGGGTAAAGGCGAAGGACAGAGTAAGAAAAAAGCAGAGCAAAGCGCAGCTCAGGCTGCCATTGAAAAAATGAACAAGGAAAAAGGCGATGAAGCATAAAACAATACCGATTTTTATTCCTCATATGGGCTGTCCTAACGATTGTTCTTTTTGTAATCAGAGAAAAATCACAGGAACTGATACTAACATCACAGCAAAAACAGTGGATGAACAAATTAAAAAAGCTCTTTCCACCATGTCAAAAGACACAGATTGTGTGGAGATAGGTTTTTTTGGCGGCAGCTTTACGGGGATAGAGCAAAAAATACAGAACGAATTTTTATCCGTGGCAAAAAAATACGCAGACTGCGGACAAGTAAATGCAATAAGATTGTCTACGCGTCCCGATTATATCGACGAAAAAATTTTAGAAAACCTGAAAAACTACGGCGTAACCACTGTGGAGCTTGGTGCTCAATCTATGGATGACGGAGTGCTTTTGAAAAACCGCAGAGGTCATAAATGCTCAGATACAGTCAAGGCATCAGAGCTTATTCACGAATACGGAATGGATTTAGGACTGCAGATGATGACAGGACTTTATGAAGATAATGATGAAATATGTATGAAAAGCGCAGAAAAAATTGTTTCGTTAAAGCCTGAATGTGTAAGAATCTATCCCACCTTGGTTTTGAAGGGTACATATTTGGAGTCATTATATAAGGCAGGAGAATACTCTCCACAAACCATAGAAGAAGCAGTGAGGCTTTGTGCTGATATAAAAGAACGCTTTGATGAAGAAAATATCCCGATAATAAGAATAGGACTTATGGCGTCTGACAACATAAATCCTGACGCAGATGTTATAGCGGGACCTTATCATCCTTCCATAGGCGAACTGGTCCAAAGCGAAATATATTACAGACAGATGCTAAAAATAATAGACAGTGATGCAGAAATTTCAGTAAATGATAAAGATATTTCAGCATTTACAGGAAACAAAAAAGCAAACATTATAAAATTAAAAAACAAAGGCTTTAATGTTGTATTTAAGCCGAATCCTGATATTTTATCGGGAACATTTAAGATTAACAGAAAGGAGCAACGATAATGAGATTAAAATGTGTTAAGGTTAACGGATTTAAGTCATTTGCAGATAAAATAGATCTGAATTTTTCCGATGGTATAACAGCAATCGTTGGTCCTAATGGTAGCGGAAAGAGTAATATTTCCGATGCTGTGCGTTGGGTTTTGGGCGAACAGAGCGCAAAAATGCTGAGAGGCTCCAAAATGGAGGATGTGATTTTCAGCGGAACTCAAAAGAGAAATTCTATGGGGTTTGCTGAAGTTACTCTGGTACTTGACAACTGTGATAAGCAGTTGGATGTTGCCTACGATGAAGTAGAAGTAACAAGAAAGGTTTTTGTTTCAGGCGAAAGCCAGTATATGATAAATAAAAATATCGTAAGACTTAAAGATATCCACGAATTATTTATGGATACAGGTCTTGGACGAGATGGATATTCGATGGTTGGTCAGGGCAAAATCGAAGAAATCCTGTCAACAAAATCAGATGACAGAAGACAGATTTTTGAAGAGGCAGCAGGCATTTCAAAATATCGTTACAGAAAAGAAGACGCAGAAAGAAAACTAAAGCATACCAACGAAAACTTAGATAGAGTTTTTGATATTATTACAGAGCTTGAAGACAGGGTAGAACCTTTAAAAAACCAGTCTGAAAAGGCAAAAAAATACCTTCAGTATAAAGAAGAACTCAAAAAATTTGAGGTTAATGATGCTATCCGTATCATTGAAGGTGCCAACGATGTAATCGGCGGAATCGATGAAAAGTTAAAGGTTGTAACAACCCAGCTTAACGAGGCAAAAACTGCCGCAGAAAATGCAGAACAGGCACAACAGGAATACTACGAAACTGCTAAAGCGAGAGAAGAAACTCAAACGGAAACAAATAAAAAGATAAGAGAGTTGACAGAAAGCATATCGATTAAAAAAGGCGAGATAGATATTTTTAAAAATACTATTTCAGGTAATGATATGCTTATAGCTCGCATTACCGAAGAAATAAAAGAGCTTATGAATAAAAAGCTTGATTTGGAAGCGGACAAGGTTTCGATAAATAAAAACATTCAGGAAAAAAACGCAGAGCTTGATTTAATTGACGAAGAAATTAAAGCACTTGCCGTTGCGGAAGAAAAAACAGCCGATACAGCATCTGATGCAGAAAAAGAAATCAACGACCTGAACACATTCGTTGCAGAAAGCATAGAAAAATTCAGCGAATTAAAGATTTCTCTTTCTAACCAGAAATTGACGGAAGAAAGTTATATACAGAGAAAAGAAACCATACTTTCAGAATCAACTGACCGAAGTGAAGAAAGAAATGGTTTAGCACAAAAAATAGAAGAAATCAATTCAGGTATATGCCGTAAAACAGATTATCTTAACGGCATAAAGGGTAAGCGACTTGATGCAGAGCTGAAACGAGAAAAGCTTATCAGCGAGTTAGAAAAAAGCTTAAAACTTATAAATGAAAATACTTCAAATCTTAACGAAAAAACCTCGAGAAAAAAATTGCTCGAAAGTATGGAGCAGTCTTATGAGGGATATTCTCGCTCGGTAAAAACTGTTTTAAAGGAATACGAAAACGGCGGTTTAAAAAATGCCCAAATTTACGGACCTGTATCTAAACTGTTTAAAACCAAGGATAAGTACAGTGTAGCCATAGATGTGGCATTAGGTAATGCGGTACAGCATATCATCGTAAAGAGCGAGGAAGATGCAAAGCAGGCAATAGAATGTCTTAAAGAGAAAAATGCAGGCAGAGCGACTTTTTTGCCCCTTACATCGATCAAGGTCAAGGATTACCCCGAAAGCGGTATAGAGAAGGAATCGGGCTATGTAGGTGTGGCTTCTGAACTTGTTGAGTGTGACAAACAATTTGAGAAAGCAAATGAATTTTTGCTTGGCGGTACAGTGGTTATTGATAACATTGATAACGCAATCGCAATTTCAAAAAGGTATAAAAACGCTGTAAAGCTCGTAACATTAGCAGGAGAACTGTTTAATGTAGGTGGAGCTCTTTCAGGCGGAAGCTTTCATAAGCAGGCATCGTTATTTGGCAGAGAAAGTGAAATAATGGCACTTTCGAAAGAAATTTTCCGACTGGAAAAAGAAACAGAAAAGCTTGATAAGAAAAATAACGAGTTAAAAGGCGAGTTAGATGTATATGATGCGGAACTCAAAAAATACGATGCAGAAATTTCAGAAAATGAAAGTGAACTTCTGATTTTAGAGCGTGATAAATCACATAATGAGCTTTTGATAAATCAAATAGATATGGCAAAACGCCGTGTTGAAGAAGAACTTGGCAGGGTAGAAGCCAAAATAAAAGAAGCTCAGACAATGCAGAAAAACATAGAGCAAGAATTAGAAAACACTCAAAACCTTATCTCTAAAAAACAGGAAGAAATAGAAACAAAAGAAACTTCAATTTCTGCTATAATTGCTGAGAAACAAGAAATTTCAGGTAAAAAGCTTGCTAAAAATTTCGAGCGTTCAGCTGTTATGAAGGATATTGAGCTTTTAAACGAAAAGATTGAAAACCTCAATCGTGACATTGGGACAAATGATTCCAATAAATTGCTTCATGAAACAGAAATTGCAGACATACACAAGAAAAATGTAGAACTTGCGGCAGATATTGAACGCAAGATGGCAGAGACTGACTTTGGAATTAAGAAGATTGCAGAATTAGATGAGGCGGCAGCACGCTTAGCGGAAGAAAGAAAGCAGCTGGATGAAAAAGACAGAACTGCATTAGCAGAAATAAAGTCCTTAAGAGAAGATGTTTTTACGCTTTCTAATGAGGAATCAAGACTTACCCAAAGGAAAATCAAGCACGAAACAGAACTTGAAAATACTATTAACAACCTTTGGGAAGAGTATGAGCTTACATATTCTGATGCCTTAGTTTACAAAAAAGATTTGGGAACTGCTGCAGAAGTGACAAAGGAAATCGCATCTTTAAAGCGTAAAATTTCTTCCTTAGGCAATGTGAATGTAGATGCTATCGAAGAGTATAGAACAGTTTCTGAAAGATACGAGTTTTTAACAGGTCAGCGTGATGACCTTGTTAAAGCACAAAAAGATTTGTTGGGTATAATTTCCGATATGACCAAGGTGATGAAAAGTGAATTTGAAGTCAAATTTGCTGATATTGCAAAATATTTCAAGCAGACCTTCACAGAACTTTTTGGTGGCGGTACAGCATCACTTTCGTTGGATGAGCCTGACGACATATTAAACTGTAACATAAACATCGATGTTCAGCCTCCGGGCAAAAAATTACAGAGTTTGCTTTTGCTTTCCGGTGGAGAAAGGGCGCTATCTGCTATTGCGTTGTTGTTTGCAATATTAAAAACACGCCCAACACCATTCTGTTTCCTCGATGAAATAGAGGCGGCTTTAGACGATGCAAATGTATACAGATTTGCAGATTATATTAAGAATTACAGTGAAAACACCCAGTTTATTGTTGTTACACACAGACGCGGAACAATGGAAGCGGCAGATGTTATATATGGTGTAACAATGCAGGAAAAGGGTGTGTCTAAGTTATTAGAATTAAACATTAACGAACTCACACAGTAGTTTATAGGAGGGATTTAATTTGATTAAAGCACCGCGTGGAACACATGATATTTTGCCGTCGGAAACATACAGATGGCATGCTGTAGAAGAACAGATAAAGAAAATTTGTTTAGAATTTGGATATAAAGAAATCAGAACACCTATGTTTGAAAGTACAGAGCTTTTTGAACGGGGAGTAGGTGATACTACAGATGTTGTACAGAAAGAAATGTATACATTTTTGGATAAAGGCGGAAGAAGTATTACATTAAAGCCCGAAGGCACATCGCCAATCGTAAGAAGCTTTGTAGAAAATTCAGTATATGCAAATCCGCAGCCAACGAAGCTGTATTATCTTTACCCTTGTTTCAGATATGAAAAGCCTCAGGCAGGAAGACTTCGTGAATTTCATCAGTTTGGTATAGAGGTTTTCGGTTCACATACACCATCTATTGATGCTGAGGTTATTTCATTGGCTATGTCATTGCTTTCTCGTCTGGGAGTAACAGGAACTGAACTCAATATTAACAGTATAGGTTGTCCTAAATGCAGAAAAGAGTATAACGAAAAGTTAAAGGATTTTTTCAGACCTAAATTAGATGATTTGTGTGAAACTTGCCGAGAAAGATTTGAAAAAAATCCATTGAGAATTTTAGATTGCAAAATTGACTCCTGCAAAAAAATCGCAGAGGGTGCTCCTGTGTTGCTTGACCATATATGTGATAAATGCGGCACGCATTTTGAAAGCTTGAAAAAGTACCTTGAAATTATGAAAATTCCATATAGCGTGGACCCGACCATCGTTCGTGGATTAGACTACTATACTAAGACGGTTTTTGAAATAGTATCAAAAAATCCCGGATCAGAAGGTACGATTTGCGGTGGCGGACGATACGACGGATTAGTGGCAGAAATAGGCGGTCCGGAAATGTCCGGAGTTGGCTTTGGCATGGGGTTGGAGCGTCTGCTCTTGGTTTTAGAAAGTATCAATAAACTGCCAGAAAATAACGAATACCCCGATGTATTTATTGCAAATATAGGAAATAAAGCAGACCTGTTTGTACAGAAGCAGGTACTTGATTTGAGAAATGAAGGCATTGTAGCGGAGCGTGATTACCTGGAAAGAAGCGTAAAGGCTCAAATGAAATATGCCAACAAGCTGGATGCAAAATTCTCAATAGTAATAGGTGATGACGACATAGAAAAAGGAATGGCATGTATTAAAAATATGCAGACAGGTGAAAGTACAGAGGTGGAATTTTCACAGATTGCAGAATTTTTAAAAAGTGCATTAAAGCGATAAAACACAGGAGGCTTTAAAGATGATAGAAGTTAAAAACCTGGTAAAAAAGTACGGTCCGAAAAGTGCTGTTAATAATGTTTCCTTTACCGTTCGTGATGGCGAAATATTAGGACTTTTAGGACCTAACGGCGCAGGTAAGTCGACAACTATGAATATTATGACAGGGTATCTGTCTGCAACAGATGGCTCTGTTACTATTGCGGGATTTGATATTTTAGAGAATCCTACAGAGGCAAAGAAACACATTGGTTATCTGCCTGAAATACCACCTCTTTATACAGATATGACTGTTTTGGAATATCTTGATTTTGTGTATGATTTAAAGCAGGTAAAGGAAAAAAACCGCAACAAGCATATAAGTGAGATTATGGAAACCGTAAAGGTAACAGATGTGAAAAATCGCGTAATAGCCAATCTTTCCAAGGGTTATAAGCAAAGAGTGGGTCTTGCCCAGGCTATGATAGGAAATCCTGAGGTTTTAATTCTTGATGAACCCACAGTTGGTCTTGACCCCAATCAGATTATAGAAATAAGAAGTGTAATAAAGCAATTAGGAAAGAATCATACTGTTATTTTGTCCTCTCACATATTGCAGGAGGTACAGGCTATATGTGACAGAGTTGTTATTATCAATAACGGTCAGGTTGCAGCTGTTGACACACCGTCAAATCTTGCGAGAAGCATATCCAATGACAACAAATTTATGCTTCGTATTGCAGGTGAGGAACGCACGATATTGGATGTTTTAGAGAGTGTTCAAGGAATTAAAAATATCAAATCATTAGGCAGAAAAGAAAGAAACTCGATAGATTTCTTGATAGAAACCTTGCCAAATGTGGATGTGAGACCTGAAATATTCCGTGCAATGGCTAGTACAAATCTGCCTATACTTTCTATGCAGACTGTGGATTTGAGCCTTGAGGATATATTTATCGAAGTGACGGAAAAGGATATACACATAGCAACAGATGTTGACGAAAGAGATATCGAATATGTAAATATTAAGAAAGAGGAGGAAAATAAGAATGAAGGCGATATTTAAAAGAGAATTTAATGCTTATTTTAAGACTCCTTTGGGATATATTTTCGTTGGTTTGTTTATTTCATTTGCCTCGTTGATGTTTTTTAATTTCAATATAAACGCCAATACATCTATAATGACAAACTATTTTGCGTATATCTGCTACATTTTTATAGTTATTGTGCCGCTTTTAACAATGAAAATGTTTTCAGAAGAAAGAAAACTAAAAACAGACCAGCTTTTGTTGACAGCACCTGTTAAGGTAAGCGATATTGTTTTCGGTAAGCTTTTGTCAGGTGTAGCTGTTTTAGGAATTTCAGTGGCGGCTACCTTGGTGTTTTTGCTTGTTTTGAGCATATACGGAAATCCTCCTATTATCCAGTCACTAGTTGGTTATTTCGGAATAATACTTTATGGTGCTATGCTTATTGCTATTGGTATGTTTATTTCTACCCTTACTCAAAGCCAGGTTATAGCGGCGGTTGCAACAATGGCGCTCGTCGGAGTATTGTCGTTTGTTGGCGCATTTACAATGGATTTTACAACAGCTTTTAACGGAAAAATGTTGTTCTTAGGAAAATTTTTAAATGGTGCAGTAGAATTTTTGAACATAAGTGAAAGATTTCACGATTTCGCCATAGGTAAACTTAATATAGTGCCGATAGTGTATTATTTGAGCATTACGGCGTTATTCATTTTGTTGACTGTGCGAGTGATTGAAAGAAGACGATGGAGGTAACAGAAGATGAAAAACAAAAAGAACCTGAAATACAGTATAAATTCTTCTGTCATTATCATCGGTGCAATAATAGCAACAATTCTTTTGAATACTATTTTGATAGCGTTTGATGACAAAATGTCTTTGGAGATTGACTTGACAAAGGATGAAATTTACAGACTTTCCGATGAAACAAAAGATATTGTCAAAAATCTTGATAAGGAAACAAAGCTTACAATTCTGTACAACAGCCAGATTTTTGGCGAAAAAGACGCTGAGCTTTCTCAGATTATAGCAGTTATAGAAAAGTATAAGGAAGAAAGCGATAAGATTTCTTATGAGGTTGTAGATTATGCAATTGATGAGAAACCTTTGTTGCAGGAAAAGTATGTAAGAGCGTTAGAAGATTTATACATCAAAATTTCAGAAAAAATCGAGCAGGCAAACAGTTCCAATCAGACAGAATATGCTAATTATCTGATGCAAAAAGGCTATTCACACTCCATAATTTTTGAACAGGGCGAAAATGTAGATGTGGCGGATAGTATGTCTTTATTTGTAGAAAGCTACGAGCAAAAAACACAGGAAATTGTTTTAAAAAGTGCGGTAGAAAACATAATAACCAACAAAATTGCAGGGCTTTCACATGACGATGATTTTACCAAGGTACTATTTACACAAGGACACGGTGAAATAAAATCAACGATGTTAAAGTCAGTATTGCAGACGCAGGGTTTTAATACAGATGATATTGATTTATCGTCAGCTGATATTCCGGAAGACGGCAAAAATTTATTAGTTATTGATGCACCTACAACAGATTTCACAGATGAAGAAATCGAAAAGCTTGATACATTTTTAGAAAAAGGAGGAAATGCACACATTTACTTTAATCCTCTTATTTCAAATGATGAATTGCCCAAGCTTGAAAGTTATCTTGCAGGTGAATGGGGTATAGTGAGAAATCATAGCGTTATTTATGATAATGCAAAAGTAATGCAATTGAGCGAGACTGATTCGGAATACTTGGGTACCGTTGCTGTTGGCGAATTAACTGACCATGAAATAGTTAGTGATATCAAAGGGTCTGGTTTAAGAATTATGTACTCAGCGGCAAATCCTCTGGAAATAAGTGCAGATAAAGAAAGTGCAATCGATGTCAGCCCGTTTATAACAACATCGAATGATGCTACACTGAAATCAGTAGAAACAGCCCGTGGTCCTGTAGAAGCAGGAGATGTTAAAGGAAAGCACAATGTAGCTCTGACTTCATCTGTGACAAAATATACGGATGAAGGTGTAGGCACAACAGGTAAAATCCTGGTATGCGGTTCTAACTATACATTTGATACTCTTTCGGCAGCACAAAATTGTGCAAATGACACTATGCTTTTAAATTCTTTAAGCTGGATGTCAGGAAGTGCAAAAGCAATAGATGTTGCAGCAAAAGAAATTCCTGAGGGTAGTCTGGTGATAGAAAACTCGACTAAATGGGGATGGTTCAGCACCTTAGTAGTAATCATACCCGTTCTCATAT
>JAZNUA010000049.1:0-5830 GCA_045592045.1 Congzhengia sp.
AATAATAGAAAAATTAAAAAAAGAAATCAAGAAGTACACAGTATAAAAAATAACGGGAGAGCTATGGCTCTCCCGTTATTTTAAGCAGAATATTATTTTCTCTTTTTCTTGTGCATAACTTGTTTTTTCTCAACATAAACAGAATGTGTAGCCAAATAAATGCCTGTAACAACGGCAAGAATTACGAAGTAAGCAACCATCAAAATTAAAATAACTGTAACACCGTCTTCAATTCTGAATGCAGGCCATTTTTTTGTCAAGAAAGGTATCTTGTGGAAATAAGAAATGATAGCACATGATAAAAATGCACCGAATGGGATAGCTGAATAGTTCTTAAGTCTTGATTTTTTGATTAAACCTATTACAAACATTACCACTGTAACAGCTGCAAAAACAATACCTAAAATACCTAAAACTTTTTTTACTTCTACAGGATAGCCTGCCTTGGTAAAGTTATAAACATAAAGCATAACTAAAGCACCTGCTAAAAGTATGCCAAAGTTTAAAACCAATCTGTTGTTTGCTCTTTCTTTTTGTTCAGCCGTGATAAATTTTTTTGCCATTTTTCATTAACCTCTTTCGTTTTTTTGTTTTTATTTTAATTCATTAAATTCATACATAACGGCAGTTAGTACCGTGTGACCCGCTGTTTCTGTTCTTAAGATTCTCTTACCTAAGGTTACGGTTTTAATGTTTGCGCTTAAGAATTGCTTTACTTCGTCGCTGTCCAGACCTCCTTCAGGACCTATAAATATGCCTACGGATTTTGGGTTTTTTGTTTCCAGCACTGACTTTATTGAGGTTTCTTGTTCGCATTCATAAGCGGCAATAGTTAAATCCAAAGATTTGGAAAATTCAATAGCCTCCTTGATGGTCATAACCTGGGTTACCTTTGGAATAGTTCCTCGGCCGCATTGCTTTACGGATTCTGATGCAATTTTTTGCCAACGGGTAAGCTTTTTCGCTTCGGATGTTTTGTCATCAATTTTTACCACTGAGCGTTTGGTAGAAACAGGAACAATGCAAGAAACCCCAAGCTCTGTGCATTTCTCTATTATGTAGTCCATTTTGCCCTGTTTTGGCAATCCCTGAAACAAGGTAACGGAAATTTCTGGCTCTGATAAGCAGGGACAGGTTTTTATAATATTACATAAAACACATTCCTTATTGCACGAAATTACCTCAGCCAAATAGTCGGTGCCCTCACCGTCACAAAGGGTCAGAACATCACCTGCCTCAGTGCGCAAAACCTTGGAAATATGCAAAGCGTCGCCTTCTGTGATTTTTATATGGTTATGTTCAATGTTTTCTTTTTTGATAAAAAATTTAGGCATAGGATTACCTTTCTTAAATTTAATCAACACTGATTTTACCATATATTTATTCATATTTCAAGTTTTATTAAAATTTAATTGTAAAAATTAAAAATTTATTGACAAATAGTGTAAATAAATATACAATAATATAATAAATATGAGATATTTTGAGAGAGTGTAGCTTTTTCTCATTTTATGCACAGGAGGAACAGATATGGCAGTAATAGAGGAAATTTTCGGCAACTTGGTGTTTGATGACAGGGTTATGCGTGAAAGACTACCCAAAGACATCTATATAGCGTTGAGAAAAACAATCTCAGTAGGCAGACCCATTGACAAAAATATTGCGGATGTTGTAGCTTCTGCCATGAAGGACTGGGCAGTTGAAATGGGTGCAACTCATTATACTCATTGGTTTCAGCCTTTAACAGGTATTACAGCTGAAAAACACGACAGCTTTATTTCGCTCGTGCCAGACGGTAGCGTTATTTTGGAATTTTCGGGCAAGGAGCTGGTGCAGGGTGAGTCCGATGCTTCATCTTTTCCGTCAGGCGGATTGAGAAATACTTTTGAAGCGCGAGGCTATACCGCTTGGGACCCCACATCCTATGCGTTTATAAAAGAGGGTGTTTTGTGCATTCCTACTGCCTTTTACTCATACGGTGGAGAGGTGCTTGATAAAAAAACACCGCTTCTTCGTTCGATGGAAGCATTAAATGTTCAGGTTTTAAGAATATTGAAGCTTTTTGGCAAAGATGTTAAGCGTGCTATATCAACAGTCGGTGCAGAACAGGAATACTTTTTGATAGAGCGTGATATGTTTGATAAGAGAAAAGATTTAATCTTTACGGGCAGAACGCTTATTGGTGCTAAGCCTCCCAAGGGTCAGGAAATGGATGACCATTATTTTGGCAATTTAAAGCCGAGAGTAAGCACTTTTATGAAGGATTTGGACGAAGAACTATGGAAGCTGGGTATACCCGTAAAAACAGAGCATAACGAGGGGGCTCCGGCTCAACACGAGCTTGCTCCTATTTACGAAACAGCAAATATAGCTGCAGATCACAATCAGCTTACTATGGAGGTTATTCAGAAGGTTGCGCAGAAGCATAACCTTGTTTGCCTCTTGCACGAAAAACCCTTTAAAGGTGTAAACGGAAGCGGTAAGCACAACAACTGGTCTATTGTTACAGACAACGGTAAGAATCTATTTAATCCTGGCTCATCACCTATGGAAAATGCGCAGTTTTTAACATTTTTGGCGGCGGTTATTAAGGCGGTTGATGATTATCAGGAGTTACTGAGAATCTGTATCGCAACAGCAGGAAACGACCACAGACTCGGTGCGGCAGAAGCTCCTCCTGCGATTGTTTCTATGTTTTTGGGAGAGGATTTAGAGGCGGTTTTGGATGCCATTGTCAAGGAAGACGAAAATTATGTACATAAAGGTAAAGAAGAGTTTAATGTAGGTGTTTCAGTACTTCCTAAAATCTCAAAAGATACAACTGACAGAAACAGAACATCTCCCTTTGCCTTTACAGGCAACAAGTTTGAGTTCAGAATGGTTGGTGCAAGCGACTCTATTTCTGATGCAAATGTTGTCTTAAATACCATTGTAGCAGAGGCTTTGAGTCAGTTTGCCGACAGATTGGAAAAAAGCTCTGATTTTGAAGAAGATTTGCACACACTTATCAAAGAAACAATTATAAAGCACAAGCGCATAATATTCAGCGGTAACAGTTATAGTAAAGAATGGGAAAAAGAAGCAGAAAAAAGAGGATTGTACAATTTTAAAACCACAGTTGACGCTTTGTCCCACTTTATATCTGATAAGAATGTGGCTCTGTTTACAAAGCACGGAATATTTACAGAAATTGAGATGCGTTCAAGACACGATATTCTTCTTGGAATTTACAATAAGACTATCAGGATTGAAGCACGCACCATCATTGATATGATGAAGAAGGATGTGGTACCTGCAGCTCTTTGTTATGTGAAGGATTTGGCAGATATTGCTGCAAATAAAAAATCTATTGGTATTAAGTCGCCTTTAGAAACAAAGCTGATTAAAAAAATTTCAGATTTGTGCGACAGTATATATACAGTTGTTGAAGGGCTGGAAAATCATAGAGCAGAGCTTAAGAAAATTACAGATAGTGAAAAGGTTTCATTCTATAACAGAGATGTTATATTGAAGGATATGGATACAATTCGTGATTATGCTGATGAACTTGAAAAAGTAGTTGCAAGCAAATATTGGCCTTATCCCACCTATGCTGACCTTTTGTTTGGTGTAAAATAATATGTATTTGGGTGCTGATTTCAGCACCCAAGAATTT
Organism: Congzhengia sp.; assembly: GCA_045592045.1. Taxonomy (GTDB): domain Bacteria; phylum Bacillota; class Clostridia; order UBA1381; family UBA9506; genus Congzhengia. Next base: position 3,656 of record JAZNUA010000049.1, read on the forward strand.
TGTATGGAGGATATATGTTAAAAAGTTTATTTGGCGGAAAAAGATATTGGAAATCAGTTATAAGTCTTGCATTACCTATTTCTATACAGAATTTGCTTATCAGCTCTTTTGTTTTGGTTGACACGCTTATGGTGAGTAACCTAGGCGATGTAAGTCTGGCTGCTGTAGGAATGGCGGGACAGTGGAGTTGGCTTTTGAACCTCGTACTTTTTGGGTTTTCTTCAGGGGCTTCTGTGTTCTTTTCCCAGTATTTTGGCGATAAAAATCTGGAAGGAATTAAAACAACCTATGGTATTGTAATGTTCTTTGTCATTGTTTCTTCTTTGGCATTTTTGATTTTGGGTTTTTTAATTCCAAAAGAGATTATAAGTATCTTTAATCGTGACAACGCTGTTCTAGATGTGGGTGCAAGCTATTTAAAAATAGCGGTATTTTCATATCCTGCCATTGTGATAAATCAGATAGTGGGTGTACTTTTGCGTTCTACAGGAAGAGCAAAGCTCCCAATGTATGTGTCAGCTTTAACAACAGTTTTGAATGCGTTTTTAGATTATGCGCTTATTTTTGGTAAGTTTGGTTTTCCAAACCTCGGTATCGAAGGTGCGGCTATTGCTACCTGCATTTCTGCCTGGGTTGGACCCTTGCTTATTTTAGCGATTTTGTTTTATGAAAAGCACGAAATTGTCTGCGCTCCCATAACTGAACTTATGAACATTAAAAAGGCAGATTTGACACTTTTCTTTTCCCGTGCATTTCCTGTTTTAGTAAACGAAACTTTATGGGGCTTGGGAGTATTCACATTGAATATAGTTTATTCAAATCTCGGGTACGAAAACTATGCCGCCGTAACAATACTTAAAACCTTTGATAATATTGTGTTTGCATTTTTTGTCGGCATCAACAATTCTTGCTGCATTATGGTAGGTCAGGAAATAGGTGCAGGTCAGATTAAGACCGGATTGAAAGATGCAAAAAGGTTCGTATTTTTAGTGCCCTTATTGGCTATAATTACATCGGTGGCAGTCGTGATTTTCAGAGGCGAGTTAGTAAGTATTTTCAATATGGCTGGAACAATTACTAAAGCCACTCTTAACACAGCTAAAACGATTATGATTATTTATGCTGTTACATTTCCTTTGAGAAATTTCCTGTATGTGATCATTACAGGCGTCTTCCGTTCGGGTGGCGATACGAAAACAGGTATGAGATATGACCTTGCATGCCTTTGGGGAATTTCTGTTCCTTTGTCCGTTATAACGGCTTATGTGTTGAGACTTGACTTTGTTTTGGTTTATACATTCAGTATGATTTTTGAAGATATATTCAAATTTATATTATGCTTACGACATTTTTTGAAACAAAAGTGGATTATGCCGGTTACTGAAACGGGAAGACTTGCATATGAAGAATACAAAAAAGAAATCGCTCAGAAACGACTTTAGATATTATAAAAAGTTTGACACATAACAACATATATGTTAGAATAAATATGATAGCCTAAGGCGTAAATGCAACAAAGTTTTGATATGATGTGGGGATGTTTTTCATCTGTCTGTGCCGTTTTGTGCCTTGTTATCAACAAGGCATTTTATTTTGCTATTTAAATTATGGGAGCGTGGTATTTGTGAATTATTTGCTTAAAGGTGTAACAACCTGGGACAAAACCGAAAAAGACCCTATGATATGCAAGAAAAATTGCGTAGATGTGGAGGTTTTATCTTTTGAAGACTGCGTTTTGTTGCCGTCTTTTGCAGATGTGCATGTACATTTCAGAGAACCCGGATTTGAATACAAGGAAACGATAGAAACAGGCTGCAAGGCAGCGGCTCACGGAGGATATACCGATGTGTGCACTATGCCCAATCTTAAACCTTGCCCTGATAGTATAGACAATTTAAATATTCAGCTTGAAAAGATTAAAAAATCGGCAACCATCAATGTGTTTCCCTATGGTACAATTACTAAGGGACAAATGGGGGCAGAACTTTCCGATATGGAGGCTATGGCGCCGTTTGTTGCAGGATTTACTGACGACGGAAGAGGCGTGCAGTCGGATGAACTGATGGAACAAGCTATGAATAAAGCAAAATCGTTAGGGAAAATGATTGTTGCTCATTGTGAGGTAAACGACCTTTTGCGAGGAGGTTATATTCACGACGGGGAATATGCCCGCAC
>JAZNUA010000050.1:0-8828 GCA_045592045.1 Congzhengia sp.
TATGCTATGACAGGCTGGAGAATAGGTTACAGTGCTTCAAACTTAACTGTTGCAAAAGCCATCCAGAGTTTGCAGTCTCATGCCACATCAAATCCTAATAGTATAGCTCAGGCAGCAGCTGTTGCCGCACTGTTAGGTGGAAATGACGAGAGAGAAACTATGAGAAAAGAATTTGAAAAACGCAGAAACTATATGGTAGAAAGAATGAATCAGATTGATGGAGTGTCCTGCAGTATGCCACATGGTGCTTTTTATGTTTTGATGAACATATCTAAGCTAAAAGGTAAAACACTACATGGCAAAAAAATCACAACCGCTGCTGATTTGGCAGAGGTGCTTTTAGAAAAGGCAAAACTTGCTTTAGTTCCTTGCGAGAGCTTTGGTGCAGGCGACTACATCCGTTGGTCATACGCTTCAAGTATGGCAAATATAGAGGAAGGATTAAACCGTTTAGAGAACTTCCTTAAAGAATAAAAGGAGAAAATTATGAAAAACTTATCACTTAACCATTCGAATGTTGCGGGATTTGTTACAGAAGAAGAAATCAAATCTATGGAAGCGGCAGTTTTAACTGCACACTGCAGATTAACAGATGGTACAGGAGAGGGAAATGATTTTTTAGGGTGGTTAAACCTTCCTTTTAATTATGACAAAGAAGAATTTGCACGAATAAAAAAATCTGCCGAAAAAATCAAACAAGATTCCGAGATTTTGATAGTAATCGGTATTGGTGGGTCGTATCTGGGAGCAAAAGCGGCTATTGATATGCTTTCTAACAATTTTTATAACTTGCTTTCAAATGATAAAAGAAAGACACCGCAGATTCTTTTTGCAGGTAATTCTATTAGCGGTTCATACCTTGCGCAGTTAGTTGAATTTGTAAAGGATAAGGATTTTTCAGTTAATATAATATCCAAATCAGGCACTACTACAGAGCCTGCAATAGCTTTTCGGGTGTTTAAAAGCCTTTTGGAGAAAAAATACGGAAAAGCCGAAGCGAAAAAACGAATCTATGCAACTACAGACAAAGCTCGTGGAGCACTAAAGAAATTATCAGATGAAGAAGGTTACGAAACCTTCGTAATACCTGATGATGTAGGTGGCAGATTTTCTGTTTTAACGGCAGTAGGGTTACTACCTATTGCAGTAAGCGGTGCTGATATTGATGAGCTTATGAAAGGGGCACAAACAGCCTCAGAAAATTACAAAGACTGCGATGTATATAAAAATGATTGTTATATGTATGCAGTAATAAGAAATATTTTGCTGAATAAAGGCAAATCTACCGAAATTTTGGTAAATTATGAACCAAGAATGCACTATTTTGCAGAGTGGTGGAAGCAACTTTTTGGCGAAAGCGAAGGAAAAGACAAAAAAGGTATTTTCCCCGCATCAGTTGATTTTTCAACAGATTTACACTCTATGGGTCAATATATTCAGGACGGCAGACGAGTGCTTTTTGAAACTGTCTTAAATGTAGAAAAAACAGACGACGATGTGGTAATAGAAGAAACACCCGACAACATAGACGGGCTTAACTTTTTAACAGGAAAAACCGTGAGCTATGTAAATAACAGAGCATTTTTGGGAACTTTACTTGCCCATAACGACGGCGGTGTGCCTAATTTAATAATCAACATTCCTGAAATCAACGAATTCTACCTTGGACAGTTAATTTACTTTTTTGAAAAAGCTTGTGGCATTTCAGGCTATATTTTGGGAGTAAATCCTTTTAATCAGCCCGGTGTTGAAGCATATAAAAAGAATATGTTTGCGCTATTGGGAAAACCCGGCTATGAAGCAGAAAAAGATATACTTGAAAAACGCTTAAACTTATGATACAATGTAGCGGTCATAAAAAATATTGGAGGTACTAACAATGCAATTCAAAAGTACGAGAGATGCAAGTGTAAGCGTTTCTTCAGCAATGGCAATAAAAACAGGGCTTTCTCCTGACGGAGGTTTGTTTTTACCTGAAAGCATTCCATGTGTTGATTTGAAAACAATTAACGAACTTGCAACAATGACATATAACGAAAGAGCAAAGGCAATTCTGAGCTTATTTTTAACAGATTTTACCGAAGATGAGCTTACAGATTGTGTAAATAAAGCATATAATCGCGAAAAGTTTGAAACAGAAGAAATAGCACCTTTATACAAAACATCTGACGGAGTATATTATCTGGAACTTTGGCACGGTCCCACTTGTGCTTTTAAGGATATGGCTTTGCAGATTTTGCCTCATTTATTGTCTAAATCCATCAAAAAAACAGGCGAGACAAAAGAGGTTGTAATTTTAGTTGCCACCTCAGGCGATACAGGTAAAGCAGCTTTAGAGGGATTTAAGGATGTTGAGGGCACCAGAATTATTGTTTTTTATCCTGCAGAAGGTGTAAGCGATATCCAAAAACGCCAGATGATAACCCAAGAGGGTAATAATGTAGATGTTGCAGCAGTTGTAGGTAATTTTGACGATGCTCAGAGTGGCGTTAAGATGATATTTACCGATAAGGATTACAGTGAAATGCTGGCTCGTAATAACTTTATGTTATCAAGTGCTAATTCTATTAACTGGGGCAGATTAGTTCCGCAGATTGTTTACTATTTTTCTGCTTATGCCAATCTTTTAAAGAATTCTGAAATTCAGCTTGGCGAAAAAGTTAATTTCGTAGTTCCCACAGGTAATTTCGGCAATATTTTAGCAGGATATTATGCAATGAAAATGGGATTGCCTGTAAATAAACTTATCTGCGCATCTAATGAAAATAATGTGTTGACAGATTTTATTAAAACAGGTGTATACGATAAAGAAAGAGCATTTAAAACGACAATTTCTCCATCTATGGATATACTTATTTCAAGTAATTTGGAACGACTTTTATTTATCGCTACAGACGGAAACGATAAACAGGTTGCTACATGGATGAATGAATTGAAAGAAAACGGAAAATACCAGGTTTCTCTTGATGTTTTAAACAAAATTAAAGAAGTTTTTGTGTCAGGTTGTTGTTCGGATGCAGAAACTATGAATGAAATTAGCACAGTAGATAAAGAAAACAGTTATGTTATGGATACTCATACTGCTGTTGCAAAAAAAGTATATAGTGATTACAAAGCAGAGACAAATGATGAAACAAAAACAGTCATTGTTTCAACGGCAAGTCCGTTTAAATTTGCAGACAGTGTTCTTTCGGCTATCAAGGAAAGTGTTGAATCAACAAACGAGTTTGATATGCTGGATGAATTGTCAAAAGAATCAAATATTGCAATTCCGAAGCCTTTGGCAACACTTGCCGATAAGCCTGTAATCTTTACTACAACCTGTGAAAAAGATGAAATGTATGATGTTGTGAGCCAGATGTTGAATCTTGCATAGGAGGATTTTATGGACTGGATTAAGCTTTCTGTTTCTACAACTACCGAGGGTATTGAGACGGTTTGTGCTGTTTTAATGGAGCAGGGCATATTGGGTGTAGAAATTGATGATAGTACAGATTTTCATAATTTTTTGGATAGTAACCGTGATAAGTGGGATTATGTGGACAAAGAACTTTTAAAAGCTCATGAATCAGGCTCTTTTGTTAGCTTCTATGTAACTGATGATACCGAGGGTAAAGAATCCATATCTATGGTGAAATCTGCACTCTTGATGTTGAAATCACAGGATGACGAGAACGAGTACGGCACTTTGGAACTTACAAGCACTAATATGAAGGAAGAGGACTGGTCAGAAAATTGGAAACAATATTTTAAACCACTAAATGTAGGTGATAAAATATTGATTCTTCCCGAGTGGGAAAAGTTAGATGTGCCTACTGACCGAACTGTATTTACGGTAAATCCAGGTATGAGCTTCGGAACGGGTGCACACCATACTACGCAGCTTTGTATAAAAGCTATGGAAAAGTATTTAAAAAATGGTATGACAATACTTGATTTAGGTTGCGGAAGCGGTATTTTATCTATTATATCTTTGCTTTTGGGTGCTGAGCATGCAACGGCGGTAGATATAGACGAAGGTGCAGTTAAAATCGCATTGGAAAACGCTGAAAAGAACAATATAGATTTAGCAAAGTATCGCACAATGGCAGGAAATGTTACCTGTGATAAGGAGCTTTTTGAAAAAATTTCTGACAGGAAATACGATATAGTTTTGGCAAACATTGTTGCTGATGTTATTATCGGTATTCGCGATATAGTACCAAAGTTTTTAAAAGAAGACGGCATTTTTATAACATCGGGAATTATAGAAGAAAGACTGCCTGATGTGAAAGAAAGCTATGAAAAATCTGATTTTATCCAAATTTTAGAAGAACATCAGGGCGGTTGGGTATCGCTGGTATATAAAAAATAGTTTATAAGGGCATGCGGTTTTATCGCAGCCCTTTGTTAATTTGTTGGAGGGAATATGGACAGAATAATTCTTCATTGTGACTGCAATGGATTTTATGCTTCTTGCGAGTGCGCTCAAAACCCTGAATTAAATAATGTTCCTATGGCGGTTGGAGGGTCGGCTGATGCCCGTCACGGAATAATTTTAGCAAAAAATGAGCTTGCTAAAAAATATAATATAAAAACCGCAGAAACAATTTGGCAAGCAAAAAGAAAGTGCCCCGACCTTGTAATTGTTCCTCCTCAGCACGATTTATATGAGGAATACTCTAAAAAAGTAAACAACATATATAAAGAATATACAGATTTGGTTGAACCTTTTGGCATAGATGAATCATGGCTTGATGTTACGGGAAGCCAAGCACTTTTTGGTGATGGAAAAACTATTGCAGACACATTGCGAAGGCGGATAAAAGAAGAGCTTGGCATCACAATTTCAGTTGGTGTAAGCTTTAATAAAGTTTTTGCAAAACTTGGAAGCGACTACAAAAAGCCTGACGCCACAACAGTTATTACAAGAGAAAATTTTAAAGAAATCGTATATCCTCTACCTGTGACAGATTTACTTTTTGCCGGTAAAAAAACCTCAATTCAGTTAGAAAAATCAGGTATTAAAACGATTGGTGATTTAGCAGAATCTAATAAAGAAATAATAACAAAATTATTAGGAAAAAATGGCGAAATGTTATATATGTATGCAAGAGGGGAGGACGAAAGTCCCGTAAAAGCGTGCTACGAGAGAAGGGAACTAAAGTCAGTTGGAAACGGAATAACTTTCCGTCATGATTTGCTTGGAGAGGAGCAGATAAAGCAGGGTATACACTTGCTTAGTGAAAGTGTTGCAACGAGAATGAAACGCTATGGTGTTAAATGTAACACCATAAGAATTCAAATAAAAGGTGCAGACTTTAAGACTGTTTCGCGCCAACGCGCAATCGATACACCTACAAACTTAGAAAAAAATTTGCGTGATATTTCATATGAACTTTTGTGTGAAGTATGGGATTTTAAAAAAACTGTTCGTGCATTGACGATTACAGGCGCAAATCTTGTGTACGATAATAGCGGAGCGCAGATTTCGCTATTTGAAGAAAAAACCGATGAAAAACGCAAAAATTTAGAAGAAACTATACGAAACTTGCGAGGTAGATACGGTTTTAACAGCATAAAAACCGCGGATGTTTTAGAAAGTGAAATTGTAGTTACAGATACCCATATATCAAAAAAATAAAATAATTTTTACTTGCGTTATATTGACATATATGTTAAAATGTATACAATTTAATAAGACACATTATCATCTGAGGTATAAAAGTGCCGAGGATAGAAGGAAGACGGTCAGAATCCGTAACTGTACCCACAGCTGTATTAGTATGAGGGGTATTGCCGGGAGGAAAGTCGGTCACTTAAAGGGAAGGCGGGCGATATCACGCAGGAGGAAACTCCCTATTACATAAGTCAGAAGACTTGGTAGTGTGCGAGTGTGAAAGCACAGATAATTAAGACATAAAAGTGTCGCAGTAACTGAGGGTATTACTGCGGCTTTTTTTATGCGAAAAAAGGAGAAAAAACATGAAAAAAACACAACTTTTATCACTTGTATTGGCATTTTTGCTAATATTTACATCTTCTGCATGGGTATTTGCAGAAGAAACACAACCAATTAACTTAATGACAGAAGAAATGATTGCTCTGCGTGACAACATTGCAGATGTAATCAAGGAAGTTGAAGACGGCTGGACAGCTATGGATATGATGGCATACTCCACAATACCAGGCACAACAATCCAAATGTCTGATGCTACAAAACAGAAAATTTTAAACAGTTGTATTCAAGAGGCACAAACAGAAAATGTCTCTGCTTCAGATCATGCACGAATTGAGATTGTGTTAAAATCTATGGGCATTGACAGTAGTGAACTCTATAGCTTAAATTCAAATACTCCGTTTGATAACGGAACTGCTTTAAAAAATGCAAATCATACTGCGAATGGTCATTATGCGGCACCGTGGATTCTGATTGCGGACATTCTTGGTAATGTTAATTTAACAGATGAACAGAAAACAGCTCTTATAGATGTTTTAAATACAAACAGCTCAGGCGGTACATTTGGCTATGAGTGGGAGGGCGTTTCATATCCTGACTATGATACGGCGGCAGCTGTTTTGGCGGCTGTAGCCCCTGTGTATTCAACAAATGACACAGCTAAAACAATGGCTGATGAAATAATTTCAAGTTTAGAGAGCAATATAGCAGAAAACGGTTCATTTGGCAGCGCAAACACAGATGCAATGGTTATCATAGGTTATATTGCAATGGGCAAAAATCCGAAAGAGTTAAAACATCAGATCAGCGAAAAAACAGTTATAGACGGACTTATGTCCTATGTTAACGAAAGTAACAATGGGTTTACATTTTATGGGGCAGAAAATTATCTTGCTACTGAACAGGGTTTTCGTGCATTGGTAGCTTTGTCGAGATTTTCCGGTACAGCGTATAATTTATATGACTTTTCCGGAAATTCAACTGTTCCGGGAATAGAGACAAGTGACCAGGAAGAAGGGGAAATATTACCTCCTCCGGAAGAAGAAACTGGTTTTACTGTAACACTTACTGTAGAAACAAAAGATGAAAAATGGATAGACAGTGCATCCGTTTCAGTAGAGGAGGGTGCCACAGTATGCGATGCCTTTATTATTGCTATAAATAATGCTGGAATGTCACAGACAGGAGCCGAGAGTGGTTATGTAAGATCAATAACTAAAGACGGTGTTACGCTGTCCGAATTTGGCAAGGGAAAAAATTCCGGCTGGCTTTATAAGGTAAATGGAGAAAAAGCCACTGTTGGACTCAAAAGTTATGCTATTTATGAAAATGATGTAATTGTATGGTACTATGTAGAGGATTGGGTAACAAACGGTGGCATAATCGGCGGTTATGGTAGCGGTTACGGTGGTTCAAGCGGCAACTCAGGTAGTGGCTCAGCGAGCAGTGCTACAAAAGAAGATAATGAAACTGAAGAAGTTCCTGAAGAAAAACCTGTAGAAAAACCTGAAGAAAAACCTGAAGAGAAACCTGAGGAGAAACCCGAAAAAATTCCCGTTAAAACATTTTCAGATACAACAAGCCATTGGGCAAGTGATGCTATCTCTTATGTTGCCACAGCGGGAATTATGAACGGAATAAGTGATGAAGAGTTTGCTCCTGATGAAAAGGTTACACGGGCGATGCTTGTGACTATGCTTTATCGGTTAAGCGGTAGCATTTCAGAGGAACAAGATATAGAATTTACAGACATATCTAAAGACGCTTGGTATACCGATGCAGTTAATTGGGCGGTTAAAGCAGGTATCACTGATGGTATGGGCGATGGCACATTTGGTGCAGATATACCTGTAACACGCGAACAGCTGGCGTTGTTCCTAATAAGATATGCAGACCATTGTAAAATAGATACCACTGTTGATGATATAACAAATGACAACGAAACATCTCCGTGGGCGCAAAAAGCGGTATCGTGGGCAAAAAGTACAGGTCTTATTAACGGATATGATGACGGGCTGTTGTATCCAAAAAATAGTGCAACGCGTGCCGAAATAGCCACGGTATTTATACGCTATATTGAAAATATTATAAAGTAGGCTTGTTATGAAGAAAAAATATTTATACTATATTACTGCAGTTATTGTTGTAATAGGAGTTCTTGTGGTAGGGTGGAATTTGGACAATACACCTGAAGCAGAACCCGTAACAGAAGAATATATTTTAGAAATTCAAGAGACAGAAGAAAAACAAACACCAGAAGAAAATCAAATACCAAAGGAAAAAGAGCCTGTGGTTTCAAAACAGGAAAAGCCGAAACTATCTTTTTCAAACAGCGAAAAAGTTCCTGTTGATGTTGTATCGGAGGAAATTATAGAAGAAGAAATCCACACGACTATTTGCAGTTTGACCGTAGATTTAAGCGATGTTTTAAAGAATTTGGAATGTTTAGATGAGTCAAAAAGAAAATTGATTACAGAAGATGGCATTATATTTTCTATGGAAAATATAGAGTTTACAGAGGGAGAAAGTGTTTTTGATATATTGAAGCGTGAACTGAAAAAATCAGGTATCCCTGTGGAGTTTTCGCTGACACCTGTTTACAATTCTGTCTACATTGAAGGGATAAATAATATATACGAATTTGATTGCGGGGAGCGTTCCGGTTGGAAATATTCTGTAAACGGTACATTTCCGCCTGTGTCCTGTTCGGACTATAAGCTAAATAACGGAGACAAAATAAAATTTGTATATAAAGTAAAAGGTTATTAAAAAAAGCGTGCCATATGGCACGCTTTTTTTAAAAATGGTTGAGCAAGTCTATAAGCCGGGTTCTGTATTAGATGATTATCTGTCTAGGCCATATATTACTATATGGCTCAAGCCACCGCCA
>JAZNUA010000051.1:0-2174 GCA_045592045.1 Congzhengia sp.
ATCTCGTTCTGTGAGCCAAGGAGTTGAGGCAGTTGATTGTCTTCCTAAGACCCTTGGCCTCCGACTTCTCAAGACTCTATGAGCGAAGCATCAGAAAATTTTTATTACGAGCGCGACAAACGGGAGCGCCTGGCACGAAAAAGTGCAAATCTGGTGAGGGTTGTTTCTAACAATTTAGACCGTTGCGCAAAAAAACTCATAACACAAAAAACCGAGCTTTCTGATACTGAAAATATGGAAAAATACAAGCGTTACGCTGAACTTATAACGGCAAATCTTTACTCACTGAAAGATGGGCAAAAGGAAGCTGTGGTGGTGGATTACTACGATCCTGAAATGGCAGAGGTTACAATAACATTGGATGAAAGATTAAGCCCTGCCAATAATGCGCAAATGTATTTCAAAAAGTACAACAAAGCAAAGACAGCAGCCGAGGAGCTTACAAAACAAATAAAGCTTGCCGAGGCAGAACTCGATTATTTAGAATCAGTAGAAGAAGAATTGGCATTAGCTGAAACGGACCAGGATTTAGCAGAAATATCAGAGGAATTGTTTGAACAAGGATATTTAAAACGCAGCGGCGAGAACAGAAAGAGGAAAAAAGAAATCTCAAAGCCTATGGAGTTTCAAATCGAAGGCGGTTTTACAGTTTTAGTGGGTAAAAACAATAAGCAGAATGATTATTTGACGCTAAAGCTTGCCAAAAACTCAGACCTATGGTTTCACACTAAAGACATTCACGGCTCTCATGTTATACTCCGTTATGAATACGGCAAGGAGTTTACTGATGACGCTATTGTTGCTGCAGCTAAGTATGCCGCTAAATATTCCAAAGCATCAGAATCAGCCAATGTGCCTGTTGACTACACTCAGGTTAAATTCGTTAAAAAGCCCTCAGGTGCAGCTCCGGGAATGGTAATATATACAAACAATAAAACAGTAAATGTAAAACCCGAATAAAGGCGGAACATATACAAACTACCCCGCAGGGAAAAGTAAATATCAAAGTACACTTGGATATACAGAACAAGTAAACCTGACTTTTTTTGTAAAACTCTTGACAAAAAAATAGAAATAGAATAAAATGTAAATCGATAATTTAAACCGTTGATACAGAAAAAAGGCAGAGCAGGTCTTTAAGAGCGAGCGGATTATGGTGTGAGTTCCGCATAGGCTCTCTGAGTAATATGGACTGTTGAGGGCAGTGTTAAATGCACTGACGCATGGCTTGCGTTAATAGTCGGAGTATGATGGTACTCGCAAAGTGCACAGGTTAACTGTGAAACAAGGTGGCACCGCGGATTTATTCGCCCTTGATAGAGAATATCTGTCAAGGGCATTTTTTGTGTTTTGACAAAAGGAGAAAAATTATGATACTTGATTTCCGATGGCGTTGCCATACTAATAAGAAGTACAACTTAAACTAAGTAAAAAAAGGAGATAACAATTATGAATTTTAACGGTGTTGATTTTGATACATATTTTAAAAACTATCCAGACAAAGACGGCTATTTCGGAAAATATGGCGGATGCTATATTTCTGACGACTTGAAAAACGCCATGGCGGAAATCACAGAGGCGTATTTTACCATATGTAAGTCAGCAAAATTTATAAGCGAATTAAGAAGAATAAGACGCGATTTTCAGGGACGCCCCACTCCGATTTCACATCTTGAGAGACTTTCTGCATCTTTGGGAAATGTTCAATTGTATGCAAAACGAGAAGACTTAAACCATACAGGTGCACACAAGTTAAATCATTGTATGGGTGAAGCGTTGCTTGCAAAATATATGGGCAAGAAAAAGGTGATTGCAGAAACAGGCGCAGGTCAACACGGTGTGGCTTTAGCTACTGCGGCTGCTTACTTCGGTCTTGAATGTGACATATATATGGGTTCTGTGGACATAAAAAAGCAAGCTCCCAATGTTGCCAGAATGAAGATTTTAGGTGCAAATGTTGTTGAGGTAAAAGAGGGTCTGGCTACATTAAAAGAAGCAGTTGATGCAGCGTTTAAAGCTTATGCAGAGGACTATAAGGATTGCATTTACTGTATCGGTTCGGTTTTAGGTCCGCACCCTTTCCCGATGATGGTAAGAGATTTTCAGAGCGTTATAGGTATCGAAGCAAGAGAACAGTTCACCGGTATGACAGGTGAGCTTCCTGATGCAGTCGT
>JAZNUA010000052.1:0-6376 GCA_045592045.1 Congzhengia sp.
ATACTGATGTTAACAGTTTGTATCTTAGGATTATCATTTATGATTGATTCCCTAATCATAAAACCAACAAAATCTGTACCAACCGATGCATCAGTCCATGAAAATTCCAATAATACATTTTATGTAACATCGACCGGCGAAAAATATCATCGAAAGCACTGTTTTACTGTTAAATACAAAACTAATGTAACAGAATATACATTAGACGAGGCTGTTGATGCTGGGTACAAACCATGTATGATATGCAATCCGCAAGAAGAATGAATTTATATAGTTGTTTGCTTCTATATTTTTGACCTAAACTGCAAAAAATCTGCTACTTATACTTTAAATAAAACACACGCCCTTTTCTTTGTTTAGGGCGTGTAATTTTTTGAAATGGGGATATGTAAAAGGAGTGAGCCGTGTGGCTCACTCCGTATTATCAAAACATTAACTATTATTCTTTCTCGCACTGAAAATCTGATACATATATAACTCCGCAAGCACCTGACCCTACATGAGCGCCAATTGTTGCACCGATATTTATTATGTTTTCAGGCAATATCTCAAATCCTGATTTTTTAACTACTTCTGCCAACAAATCTCCGTTTTTACGATTGTTGGAATATACAATGTAAATCGGATAATTCAAATCAGGAGTATATGTTTGCAATTTTTTGCAACTGCGCTTATGCTGCCTTTCGTACTAATTGCTTTGGAAGAAACTTCTACTTTGCCTTCTTCAGAAATGCGAATAACAGGCTTTATATTAGCAAGAGTTCCTACAGTATATGCGGTTTTTGATAGTCTGCCGCCTTTGTGAAGATACATTCTTTTCTGCAATTAGTTTTGCAATTTCATCAATATTTTCGCACATAAGCATTATGTTTACGCCAAAGGGCTTGTCAGTAAGCTTTCGTGCTGTGTCAACCTGTTCCGAAAGCCAACCGACATTACCGGAAGCCGCCGAAACAATGCCAAGTCCACCACCGTTTGACACGCTAGCGGCAAGGTGAGCATAGCCAAAATAAAAGACTACACTAAAGCCCAAATAAAATTTATTTGAGTTTAATTTCATAATAATTACATTCTGAACCTGATTTTTAAAGTTTACAAATATCTGCTTCTGTTATGAGCTTAAAACCTGCATCTATAAGAGCTGTTTCCGCAGTTTCGTTGTTTTCAACTCTTAGAACAACATAGGCGTGTTTTTCTGTACGAGCCATAAATGCATAGAGATATTCAACATTGATGTTCGCTTTGTCAAGTACATCAAGGGCTTCTGTAAGCTTGCCAGGTTCGTCACCGATTTTAACACCCGCAACATCAACCACTTTAATGAGATATCCCTGCTCTTCAAGCACCTTTTCTGCTGCTTTCTCGTCGTTTACGATAAGACGAAGAATACCGAAATCTTCTGTTTCTGCAATAGAAAGTGCTCGGATGTTAATACTATTTTTCGCAAGAATATCTGTAACCTCAACGATTGTTCCTTTTCTGTTTGGAACAAAAACTGTTAATTGTTTAATGGCCATTTTTAAATCTCCTTCCTTATATCAACTTACGCTTATCAACTACACGAACTGCTTTGCCTTCGCTTCTTGCTATGGTCTTCGGCGCTACAAGGTGAACTGTCGGGTTGATACCGAGCATTGTTTTCATAGAATTTGCAAGAGTTTTTTCCATTGCAAGCACATCGCTTACCTTGTCTGTGAACTGCTGTGGAGACATTTCAACATTAACCTCGAAGGTATCTGTATTATTTGCTCTGTCAACAATAATCTGATAGTTCGGCTGATAGCCTTCGCTTAAAAGAACGGTTTCAATCTGGCTTGGGAATACATTAACACCACGAATTATGAGCATATCATCAGTTCTGCCCATGGGCTTAGCCATTTTTATAAGAGTTCTGCCACAGGAGCATTTCTTTCTTGAAAGAACACAAATATCTCTTGTTCTATATCTGAGTAGAGGAAATGCTTCTTTATCTAACGATGTGAAAACAAGCTCACCTTTTTCACCTTCCGGAAGAACTTCTCCCGTATCAGGATTAATAATTTCTGCTAAGAAGTGGTCCTCGTTAATGTGCATGCCTGTCTGTTCGCTGCATTCGAATGAAACTCCAGGGCCTGTCGTTTCTGTAAGACCATATATATCGTATGCTTTGATACCAAGAGTTTCTTCGATACCTCTGCGCATTTCTCCCGTCCAGGGTTCTGCACCAAAAATACCTGCTTTAAGCGGAATATCTTCCGGCTTATAGCCTTGTTCCTTCAAAGTTTCACCGATATATGCTGCATAAGAAGGAGTACAGCAAAGGATTGTTGCACTCAAATCTGTCATAAACTGAATCTGACGCTCTGTGTTGCCTGATGACATTGGAAGCGTTAGACATCCAACCTTGTGCGAACCACCATTAAGTCCAGGGCCGCCTGTAAAAAGTCCATAGCCGTAAGCAACCTGACAAACATCTTTATTACTGCCACCTGCAGCGACAATAGCACGAGCACAACAATCTTCCCAAAGGTCAACATCATTTTGTGTGTAGAAAGCAACTACACGACGACCTGTTGTTCCTGATGTTGACTGAATGCGCACACAATCTTCAAGAGGTTTTGCTAATAATCCATAAGGGTAAGCATCTCTTAAATCTGCTTTTGTAAGGAATGGGAGCTTATGTAAATCTTCGATTCCTTTAATGTCTTCGGGTTTAACACCTTTTTCATCCATAAGGTTTTTGTAGTAAGGCACATTTTCGTAAACATGCTTAACCTGTTTTACCAATTTTTCTGATTGGAGTTTTTTCATTTCGGGGGTCGGCATGGTTTCGATTTCTTTCTGATAGTAATTCTGAGCCATTTCTTGTTCATCCTTTCCATTTCACTTTAAATTTTGTTCTAACAGGTTTGCAGTGTAAGGATAATAAAAGTCCTCTGCAATCCTGCTTCAGGATACAGAGGACGAAAATATCATTTCCGTGGTACCACCTCAGTTCGCCGCTATCTCACGGTAGCGACCTTATCAGGTACTAACATACCTTAGTTCTATTACGGGAACTCCCGTTGCCTCCTACTTAAGACTACTCTTGTTCAGTGCACTGCTAACAGAAGGAATTCGTCAAGGTCATAACCATTGCCTCGCACCCGCCGGCAACTCTCTTAAAGGCTCTTTCCAAGCTTACTTAGTTCTGCTCATCGCATTTATTCGTGTATTCACTTTAATTGGTTGTATTATAACACTAAACATAAAAAAAGTCAATGGTTTTTTATAAAATCACGAATTTATCGTATTTATAAACAAAAAAACGGTATTTCAGAAATCACATTTGAAGTTTTTAATAAAAATGGCAAATCAGTGCTTACTGATGTAACGGAAATAATTGTAAATTCAAGCCTGTAAAATAGAAAATCAAATATTCAAAAAACAAGGAGACAGAACCATTTGAAGTTCCGTCTCCTTAAATTTTAAGTTATATTAGTCTTCGTTGTAGCAAATAAAGATTTCTTCAACTCGTTCTTTGTCCTTATTCTTGGTAAATGCACTTACCAAAGGTACTATGACAAGAGAGACTGCCATTGCTGCAACACCCATTTCAGGGGATTTTGCAGCTGCTGCACCAAATCCTGAGTTAAGAGAAATCACAAGTGTTGAAATTCCTACAACCAAAAGTCCCGAAAGGATACCTGCATATGCACCGATTTTCGTAATCTTTTTTGAGAAAAGTCCCCAGATGTAAGGTCCGATAAAACAACCAGAAACAACCCCCCAGGAGAAAGACATAAGGCTTACAATAATTGGAATATTCTGTGTTGCAAATATAAATGAGCAAGCAACAAATACAAGACAAAGAATTCTTGTTAAAAGCATCTGGCTTTCAGGCTTTGTTTCTTTTTTTCTTACAGAAGGAATAAGGTCAACTGCAACCGCTGATGCAGATGTTAATACAACTGCTTCTAATGTTGACATTGATGCTGAAAGAAGAAGAATCATAATAACCGCCAGAAGAATTATACCTGCTGTACCATTACCTAATACCTGCATCAATACTGTAGGAATTACAGAGTCTACGCCGCCTTCGGGAAGAATACCGCCCAGGATAAGTCTTGAAGCTGAGCCGATAAGATATGCACCGCAACCGATAATAATACAGAAAAGTGTTGAAATAATAGTTCCTCTCTTAATTGCTGCTGTGTCCTTGATTGCATAGAACTTACCAATCATCTGTGGAAGTCCCCATGTGCCAAAGCTTGTAAGCATAATGTTAAAGCAAAGGAATTTGAAAGAGGAACCGCCAAAAATATCTGTAAGCTGCTTTCCGTCTTCAGGTATAGCTGCAAGATTTGTTACAAGTCCTGAAAGTCCGCCAACTGCATCATGACTTAACACTGCAGCAATAAGGCAAACTACACCTACAATCATAATAATGCCCTGAACAAGATCTGTGTATGCTGTTGCAACATATCCACCGGCAACAAGGTATACTGCAGTAAGACAGGCAATAATAAGCATCCATACCCAAGTTTCAACACCCGGAAATACTGCACTGAACAGAGAGCCAAGACCTTTGTAAACCGCTGCAGAATAAGGAACAAGGAATACAAAAATTATAACTGCCGCTAAAATCTTCATACCTCTTGAAGCATATCTCTTTTCAAAGTATTCGGGCATTGTTTTTGCCTGAAGTTTCTTTGTCATCTTTCTTGTTCTGTTTGCAAATAAAATCCATGAAAGAAGGCAGCCAAGCACTGCATTACCAATACCAATCCAGATACTTCCAAGACCAATATTCCAACCGTGTTGTCCTGCATATCCTACAAATACCACTGCCGAAAAGTATGTAGTACCGTAAGCAAATGCGGTTGCCCATGCACCTATGTTTCTGCCTCCGATAAGGAAACCGTCAAGTGTTTTTGATTTACCATAACTAATACAGCCAATCAGTGCCATTGCTATTGCATAAACGCAAAAAGCAATAATTGTGTATGTTTGCGCGTTTGTCATTTGTTTTTCCTCCAAGTCTTGCTTTTTTCTGTAACATAGTATATAATACTTTCTGACATTAGTCAAACGAATGGTTTTGATGTTTATTATCGAAATTTTCGATACTGGAGGGGATATCATGGAATTACGAAATTTAATTACTTTTATTCATGTTGCCGAGCTTGGGAGTTTTACCAAAGCCGCCGAACAACTTGATTATTCACAATCGACAATTTCATTTCAGATAAAACAGCTTGAAGATGAGCTTGGGTGTCTTTTGTTTGAGAGAATAAATCATACAATAACTTTAACACAGAGAGGGCACGAGCTTGTTTCTTATGCTCATAAGGTTCGTGCTTTAACGGATGAATTCAAAGAAAATCTTGAAGAAGAAAAAGAATGCAGTGGTTATATTCACATTGTTACTCCCGATTCTGTGTGCGATGATATGATCAAACGAAGCTATATAGATTTTCACAATAAGTATCCTTACATTTCCGTAAAATTTACAACTGCTGATACATCCGTTATGTTTGATATGCTTGATCATAACGAAGCAGATGTTATTATCACGCTTGACAGTCATTCCTATCACAAGGACTATGTTATTGCGAAGGAAGAACCTCTTTCCATGCACTTTGTTGCAAATGCAAAGTCTAAGTTTGCCGGAGTGAAAAATTTATCAATCAAAGATATTATAAACAAGCCATTTATTTTAACAGAGTATGGTCAGGGATACAGAAGAGTTTTTGATAAAGAACTTGCAAAAAAATCATTAGAAATTGCTCCCATCCTTGAAATTGGAAGAACGGATATGATAACTTCGCTTATTGCTCAGAGCGATATGATTTCTTTTCTTCCTGATTTTGTAACAAAGGATTTGATTTTATCAGGCGATTTATGTTACCTTGATGTATGTGATATGAATACAGAAGTCTGGAAGCAGCTTATTTATCATAAAAATAAATGGTTATCAAAGGCTTTAAAAACTTTTATTGATTATATAAAAGAGAACGAATTTTCAAATTACTAAAATTTGCATATTAATCGGGCGTGCCTCAATTTTGAGACACGCCCTAAATTTGTTTTAATTAAACTTATGAATTAACGGAATAATCCTTCTTGAATCCGTGTGCGCCAAAGATCTGCCACTTGCCAACACCAAGCCGTTGCATAATTGCTTTTCTTTCTTCCAAACATAGTTTCGAGTCAGTATCAACAGAAGTCATAAGTATTGGTGCATATTGATTGTATTCCGCCTGCTCTTTGGTCAATCCGTGCGTGTTGATATAAATATCACCTGTAATTGCAATATGCTTCGAATAGTCAATCAGCACAATTTCACCGGGAAGATGACCACCTTTACCTTCATACACCTCAAAATGCAATTCTTCAAAGTCAAAGAAACCAATTT
>JAZNUA010000053.1:0-8862 GCA_045592045.1 Congzhengia sp.
GGCCTCCGACTTCACAGCTGATATGACCAATATTGACGCTTTAGTTTCAGCAGGTGTAGATGCTGATCTTTGGAAAGACTTAAAAAAAGCAACTAACCCGGATGTTGCTACATTGATTGCAAACGCAGAAGCAATTGCAGCACAGATGGTAGAAAACGGTGCTTTGTTATCTCCACCTCCTCCAGGTGCTGATGGTGGCGGTGCCAACGGTTCATCGTCTATTGACAAACCTTCGACTCCCGGCGCAAGCACTGGTATTATTGGTGGCGGTGTTGAAATATTGCCCCCTGCACCTTCTGATGATCCGGTAGAGCCTACACCTGTTTCACCTTCTGAACATTTCAGTGATATGGTTGGTTTTGACTGGGCTGCAGAAGCGGTTGATTACTTAGCAGAACAAGGCATTGTAGCAGGTAAAGGCGACGGTGCTTATGCTCCTAATGATAAAGTAACAAGAGAAGAAAGTGCTAAGATGCTCACAATCGCATTTGGCTATTACAATGAAGATGCAACATGTGATTTTGCTGATGTTCCTGCTGACCGTTGGAGTTCAAGCTACATCGCATCAGCTATCGATGCAGGTCTTTTTGAGGGTTACGGAGATTCATTCGGAACAACAGATACAATGACAAGAGAACAGGCTGCTACAGTTTTATATCGTGCCTTTGAGAAGAAGGGTATTGAATTAAAGAGCGGCGAAGAAAAAATATTCACAGATGCAGACAATATTTCAAGCTTTGCAAAAGAAGCAGTTGCAGCTTTAGCGAATGCAGGAATTATTGACGGTATGGGCGATGGTACATTTGCTCCCGCAGCTATATTAACAAGAGCGCAGTGGGCAAAACTCGTATACAATGTAATGATGGTAGTTGGAGGTGTAAACTAATATGAAAAAGAGAATTTTAACCTTAGTATTAGCTTTAGCGATGTTATTGACATCAATTCCTTCAGCTATGGCAGCTAAAAAGAATTATGAAGACGAACCTGACGAAGATTTTAATATCTATGCTTGGGGCGGCTTTGAAGATGCAAACTCAGTTAAACAGTTGAGCTTTGTAGGTGGTGCTACATCAGCTACACTCTCTCTTGTTAATGGTGGTGCTAATGGTACAGAACACTGTTTAGAGTATGATGCGACAAAAGGTACATATCTGGATTTGATGTTTCCTTTTATTGGTATTGTAGGTGAATCATATAAATTTTCATTCTATGCAAAATCACAAAATGGTGCAACATCCATACTGACAATTATCGGTAATTTAAATGGAGGAACTTGGACATATTTGCCTGCAGCCACAATCACATCAGAGGGTTGGACAAAGTACGATGTTACTTTTACATGGGACGGTGTAAACACCAGAGGTCAAGGTGGATTGACAATGAAAAGTCTTCAGTTCCGTTTCGGTCCCACCAGTGGCGGTCTTGCTGATGTTTACTATATAGATGAAATTTGTATAATTCCTGAAGGTATATTTGATACAGATTATAGTTCTGTAAATGCTGGCTACACTTTAGGTGGCGAAGTGGAAGTAGAAGAAGAGGTAGTAGATTCAGGAGTTATTACAAAGCCTGATGTAACCTTTACAGATATTCAGAATCACTGGGCTAAAAATACAATCGAAACCTTGGCAAAATATGAATATGTTGCAGGTATGGGAGATGGAACTTTTGCTCCTGACTCTGATGTAACAAGAGCACAGTTTATTAAGATGCTCGTAGATGGTTATGATTTGATTGCTCCTAAGTATGATGGCAGATTTGCTGATGTAAAAGGTGACGAATGGTATGTAGGTTATTTAATGCTTGCTGATAAGCTTAAGCTATTGGATGACGCTTTGAAAGCAGATGGCAACATCTACCCTGACAGACCGATTACACGAGAAGAAGCAGCCACAATAGCAGCAAAAGTAGCAAAAGAAAAAGGTGCTGAAGCAAAAACTACAAATAAAACATCATTTACAGATGATGCTTCAATTTCATCTTGGGCAGCTTCAGATGTTAGGGATGCAGCTTCATATGGCCTTATTAAAGGTTATGAAACAGGTGCATATCAGCCTAAATCAAAAATCACAAGAGCAGAAGCATCAGCAATTCTTTCAAGAGTTGTAGATTTAGATACAAGACTTGCTATCTATGTAGATGCACAGAACGGTAATGATAAAGCCGATGGTTCAGAAGCAGCTCCGTTAAAAACTTTGGAAGCAGCTCGTAACATGGCTAAGAAAACATCTTCTAATATGAAGAATGACACAACAATTTTCCTTCGTGGTGAATTCCGTTTGCAGTCAACCTTCAAATTAGACGAAACACACTCAGGCACAAACGGATACAGCATTATTTACACTTCATGGGGTAAAGAAAAGCCTGTATTAACAATGGCTGATGAATATTCTAACTGGCAGTTGCATGACGCAAACCTCAATATCTATAAAACCTATGTAGGCAGAGGCACAACAGCTCGTCAGGCATACTTTAACAATATTAAAGGTATCCGTGCAAGAAACATCGGTTACTTAGAAAACGATGACTATATCTTTAACTCACATTATGAATGTGACAATAAAGAACTGTTAGACTTTAAATATCCCACAGATTTGGAATTTGTTTATCACATTCTTTGGTGTAATAACAGATTTAAAGTAGAATCAATTTCTGAAACAGAAGAGGGCAGAGTTCGTATTGATATGTCACCTTGGTTTTATCAGTACAACACTCGTGTAAACTTTGACGGCGATGCAAATACATGGCGTCAGTGTCCTTCATACATCGAAAATGCCTACGAGCTTTTGGATGAAGAAGGCGAGTTCTATATGAATCAGCACGACGGTTATATGTACTATATTCCCAGACGCTTTGAGGATATGAACAATATGAGCGTTAAAATTCCTAAGGATGAGCTTATGATTGACGCTAGAGGTAAAATTGACGCTCCTTTAACAAACATTACCTTTGACAACATCCTGTTTGAAGGAACAAAATGGGAAAAAGTTGATCGTGATGGTGGTTTATGTGATGCACAGAACAATCACATTCGTGAGTCTTCCGACAGAGCTCCTGATTCTGCAATTACATTCGCAAATGCAACCGGTATTAACTTTACAAATAACTTATGCCGCCAGATGGGTATTATTGCTATTATGTTCCAGACAGGCGTTAAACATTCAAACATCATTGGTAACGAATTTACGGACATTGGTGGTACAGCAATCTATGTTGACGCAGTAGAACAGGGCGGTACCTTTGCTGAGCGTCCGAAACATACATGGTGTGAATACCTTAAAGTTAATAATAACTATATTCACACAGTAGCTTATGAGTACGAATCATCAGCTGCTATTTGGCTTGGCTTCGTAAGACATACTGAGTCAAACCATAACGAAATTGGCGATGTTCCATATTCTGGCTATAATGTTAACTATGGTTGGGCAAATTATGCATCAACAGGAACAATTCTTTACGATGTTGAAGTTAACTATAATTACATTCACGATGTAATGAAAGACCGTGTTGCCGATGGTGCTTCTATCTACACACTTGGTGCTTCTTCATTAGAATGTGAAAAGACAAACATCGAAAAGAACAACAGAATTTGGGGTAACTATTTAACAAACGGTTGGATGTGTGACAACATCTATCCTGACGAAGGTTCAACATCATGGTATGTAAAAAATAATGTATGTCAGAATCAGTTGGTAGAAGATAAAGAATATAACTTTATCGCTAACCCATATAGACCAAAAGACGGTCAATACTTTATGCATATGCATGCTTCATCAATTATGTGGATTACCACAGAAGAAAACTGGTCAGACTTGGATTACGCTTATAAAGCAGGTATGATGAATATGTTAGAGTCAAATATTGACCCTGTAAACTTATATCCTGATGGAAACTTCCCGCCTGAGGCACAGTATTTTATTGATAATGCAGGTATCGAACCTGAATACAGAGATAATTTCGACCTCCATGGTGCAAAAGTATTTATGACACCTGAAAAATGGTTCACAGTGTCAGTTGGTGAAACCTTCCCAAGTAAATTACTCGTTTTGGGTGGCAAGGACGATCAGTTAGATGTTAAGGATTTCTATATTGATTGGGTGTGTGAAGAGGATGCTGTAACCTACGATCAGGCTACAAATACTTTTACAACACACAAAGCAGGTATATGGGAGGCAGAAGCCTTCGCAGTTATTGATGGCACACTTCAGCATGTTCATTTTAGATTTGATGTTGGTGGAGAAATTACTTCGCTTGATATGGGTGGTAACAGCATTCAGATGATTGGTGGTTACACAAAACAGTTGGCTGTTAAAACAATTTCTGATATTGGTGTTTCATTTGATGTTACAAACGATGAGAGTTCGATATTTGATTTATCAGTTGCTGATACATCAATCGCAACCTTTGATAACGAAACAAGGATTATCACAGCTAATAAAGAAACAGGCTCAACAACACTTAAGGGTACAATTACATATCGTGATAAAGTATTTGAAATTGATATGCCTATTGTAGTTATTAACTATTCAAGCAAGGAAGCAGAATCTTTGCCATATAGAATAATTGACTTTTCAACTGCTGCATGGAAGAATACACCTGTTTCTCAGAGCGACGGCGGTGCTTTGGTTTATGGTAAACCAAATCATACAGGTGAAAGATTCGCTAACGAGCTATTAGCATTTGATGTATCTATCAACCCTGGTCACACATGGCCTACAATCGCTTTCTGTGATAGTGACAATATGGGTTCGTACAGTACAAATGACTGCTACATGGTAGGCTTTAAAGAAGACCATATTGAAATTCAGCGTTTCAACAAGGGCGAAAGAACAATGATATTTGGTAATGATTTTAATCCTATTGGTGGTCCTGGTATCCCCACAGTAGATGGCGACAGAACAATCTTTGAATATAACAAGAGATATTCAATTGTTATGGGTGCTTTGGATACAGAGGAAGGCACAAGGCTTATCTTAACCATCAACGGAGAAAATATTATTGACTATATGGATACAGGTGCATTTGCACTAGAATCAAGAGGTCATTATGTAGTTTACAACCCAGAACCGGGTGGTATGACATTCTATCCTTACTCAGGTATCACAAACAAATAATTAAAAAACTCAATATCTGTAACCACTGCCCGACATATTCGGGCGGTGGGGCAGATTATACTAAATGAGGCAAACCCCTAAATCAATGAAACGAAAGGAGTTTCAAATAATGAGAAAAATATTATCAATAATCTTAGCTTTTGCTATGATTATGTCACTTTTCTTTGTGATTCCTGCTCCAGCTGCAACTTCAGATGTAGAACCATATTTTTATGAAGATTTTGAAGATTGGACAGCAGCTGGAAACGGTACAATCACAGCAAGTCCCGGAAATGATTATGGTAGCATTACACCTAATGGTCCATCATCAACAATCTGGACCGGTTTTGGTGGTTCAAAATATTCCTATTACCACTATCAGCAAGTAAATAAAGCAACATATTGGCAGATACGCATGAATAATAATGTAGCTGATCTTATAACAGATGGTGGCGGTGGTATAAGAGTTTCTTTCTGGATTAAGCTTGATACTGGAACCTGTACACTTAATACAGCGAATGCTAATGCAAACGCTATCAATATCACATTTATGTGTGATAGTCCTGGCTTTAGTTACCAAAATTTAGGCAACATTTCTGTAGACGCAGCTAAACTTAATGAAGGTAACTGGGTAAAAATAACCAAAGATTTTTCTTGGGGCGGTTCATTAAGGAATGGAACTAATATTGCAGACATCGCTGATGGTGTTGACTTTTATGCAGATTTCCGCTTCGGTGAGCTAAGTGCCGGTAACCTTCCTGCAGATGTGCTTGCAACAGGTAGTTTTTTAGCATA
The DNA here is from genome assembly GCA_045592045.1 of Congzhengia sp. Taxonomy (GTDB): domain Bacteria; phylum Bacillota; class Clostridia; order UBA1381; family UBA9506; genus Congzhengia. The sequence continues at coordinate 5,889 of JAZNUA010000053.1, forward strand.
CTTCATTGACGACTTTAAAATTGAGCCTTACAATGGCTATGGCGTAGAAGCAGGTTCTAAATCAGATGCTACCGTTTCTGGTGTATCGCACACAGGTGATGTAAAATCATCAGGAACAGTCAATGTTAACTTCACACCTGCAGCAGGTGCTACACTCGTTAACATTCTTTCTAAGTCAGGCAACGACTATGCAAGATTAGCAAGCATAAAGGTTCCTGCAGGTACAACAACAGCAGCTTATACAATTCCTGCATCATCATCAGGCATGGAACTTGTAGCAGAAATCTATCCTTCAGATGAAACAGGCAAATACGGTACTCCGTATCTGTATGAGATTGGTACAGTTGCTGCACCTCCGGCTGCTCCGGCTGTAAAACCATATTTCTATGAAGATTTTGAAGGTTGGGTTGCAAGTGATACTGGTGCAATCACATCAACTACTACCGATTATTATGGTCGCGTAGAACCTGTTGGTGGATTATCAAAACTTGGAGCAGGTTTTGCAGGTTCTAACAAAGCCTACTATCACTATCAGCCTGTAGGCAGCCTTGACTATTTTAATGTACACATAAACAAAAATGCAGGTGACATTATAGACGCTGGTGGCGGCGGTATAAGAATTTCTTTCTGGATGAAGCTTAATACTGCAACCTGTACTCTTAATACAGAAGATGGCAATGCAAAGAAAATCAACATTACATTTACTCAGAATTCACCATTTGCTTACCAAAACTTAGGTGATATTACTGTAGACCCTGCTACACTTAATACAGGAAACTGGGTAAAGATAAGTAAAGATTATTCTTGGAACGGTATATTAACTAGAAGTAATACAGTTGATATCAGAGATCTTACTGAAGGCAGCGAGTTTAGTGCGCAATTACGCTTTGGTCATACAGGCGGTGATGTTATTTCTAATACTATGCTTTCAGAAGGTGCTACAGGTTTAGGTTACTATATTGATGAATTTAAGATAGAGCCTTACACGGGCTTCGGTACCGTCCCAGGTTCTAAATCAGATGCTACTGTTACAACTGCATCACACACAGGTGAAGTAAGAGAAGCTAAAACAATCAATATTAGCTTCACACCTTCAAACTCATGTAACACAATTATTAACATTCTTTCAAAGTCAGGTGCTAACTATGCAAGATTAGAAAGCATAGATGTTGCTGAGGGTACAACAACATTAGATTACACAATTCCTGCGACAGCAGTTGGCAAAACAATTGCAGTGGAGATTTATGCTACAGATGCTTCAACAGGTCAGTGCGGTGCTCCTTATGTATATGATATTGGTATAGTTAAGAAGGAATTAGATGTAACGATGACATTGACAGGGTTTGAATTAGGTGTTGGTATTACAGCAAATGTTACAGTTGAAAACTACAAGAGTGATGAATCAGATGTTTATGGCGTTTTACTTATTGCCCTGTACGATAGTGATCATCAGCTCGTTAAAGTTGAACAAAAAGGTGTAACGGCAGTAAACGGTGCAATAAAAGAAGATAGTTGTACAGCTACACCTGTGTTAGATACAGTTGAAAGACCTCATCTTGCTGACACATCAGTTGCATATGCTAATGCATTTTTCTGGGAATGTGAAAAACCAGCTGGTGCAGGATCGGATTGGGAACCTTCAATCTATAATTCTAACTTAAAAGAATTAGCAGAAACAAAAACACAGGCAAGATAATTAACTGATATTTAAAGAGGTGGTTATATAACCGCCTCTTTTTTATAATTTAACTATTGACAAATTATGCAAAAAAATGTATAATTATATACAATTCAATATTTGTTAAGTGAAGGTTGCAGGAAATAAAGTTATCATACTTTTCCGAAGGAGTAACACTCTCAGGTTCACAGACTGCAAACGGATAACATTCTGGAGAAGCCTATTTATTTAGGTGCCGAAGGTGCAAAGCGAATTTTTCGCTAATCTCTCAGGCAAAAGGACAGAACTTTTTAATACGCGCTTGTTGCGTGTTAGTTCCTTTTGCATTGCGTCTTGGCAATGCTTTTTTCTTTGCTTAACTAAATGCTTAAAGAAAAACAGGAGGAAAACAAATGGAAAATTTCATTTCAATCGTTGAAAAAGTCAACGGTGCAATCAACAGCTGGGTATGGGGTCCTGTAATGCTTGTATTCTTAGTAGGTACAGGCATATTGATTACAATTGGACTTAAATTCTTCCAGTTAGGAAAAATTGGCCTTTGGATGAAGAATACCTTTGGTACACTTTTCAAGAGAAATGGCAAAAAAGATAATTCAAATGACGGAAAGGCAATTTCATCTTTCCAGGCACTTTGTACTGCACTTGGCGGTACGGTTGGTGTAGGTAATGTTGTCGGTGTTACAACTGCGATTGTAGCCGGTGGACCCGGTGCTATCTTCTGGATGTGGCTCGCAGCATTCTTTGGTATGATGACAAAATACGCAGAAATCGTTCTCGGTCTTTACTATCGTAAGAGAACCGCAGGCGGAGAATGGCTTGGCGGCGCGATGGTTTACTTAAAAGAAGGCTTTTCTAAGAAAAAAGGTCTTAAGATTTTTGGTTCGATACTGGGTGTTCTCTTTGCAGTATTCTGCATTATTGCATCCTTTGGTATCGGTAATATGAGCCAGATTAACACAATCGCTGCAAACTTTAATGTAACCTTCAACATCCCTGTAGTCGTTACAGGTGTTATTCTGATGGCGTTGATGGCATTTATGGCATTGGGTGGATTGAAGAGAGTAGCATCCTTCACAGAGTTTTTAGTTCCCTTTATGTCTGTATTCTATATTATCGGCTCAGTAGTTATTGTTTCACTCAATTTTAGTCAGCTTGGCAATGCTTTTGTAGCAATTTTTAAAGGTGCATTCGGATTTAATGCAATTGCCGGCGGTGCTATCGGTACAACCATTATGTTGGCTGCACAGAAAGGTATTGCTCGTGGTGTATTCTCAAATGAAGCAGGTCTTGGTTCTT
>JAZNUA010000054.1:0-10075 GCA_045592045.1 Congzhengia sp.
CATGAATAAGCTTTGCTGATTAGAAGCTATGGCAAAATTTAAATTTTGCCATAGCTTCTAATCAGCAAAGCTTATTCATGGGGCATTACTTTATCTTTAAATAAGAGAGTAATAGACCATAAACCTGCAAGTCCTACCAAGGCGAAAATAATTCTGCTTAACATCGATAACTGACCTCCGAATAAAAACCCTACAAAGTCAAATTCAAAAAGTCCGATAGAACCCCAGTTAAGAGCGCCTATGATAACTAAAATAAGGGCGAGATTATCTAAAAATTTCATGTAACCAACCTTTCTTTTTGATTTTTTGCAAAGATGGTATTTGAACCGTCTTTTTGTGGTGTTAGTTTTAGCAAATATACTACATATTATTCAGTTTAATTCATAATATTATTTATGAGGTGAGAAAATATGCAAAGAGCAGGCGAATTAAGACAAAAAGAAGTAATAAACATAAACGACGGAAAAAGACTTGGTTATGTATGTGATGTAGAAGTGAGTCTTTGCAAAGGAGAAATAGAAGCAATAATAGTACCCAAAAAAGTAAAAATTATAAATTTTTCAAAAAAAGATGACATCATTATTCCATGGTGCAAGGTGTGTGTAATCGGTGATGTAATTCTGGTTGATTTGCCCTGTAAATGCGATTGATAAAAAAGAAAAAAGCAATAAAGTAAAAAATAAGAAATCCATACGGATTTCTTATTTTTCTATAAACTTTTTTATCTTTTCAAATGTCTTATCACTTATGTCATGCTCAATCTTGCAAGCATCTTCCTTGGCGGTTATTTCATCTACGCCGATTGCTATCAGAGCTTTTGTAATTATTTCGTGGCGCTCAAAAATCCGCTCTGCCACATGAAGACCTTTGTCGGTAAGTGAAATACTTCCGCTGGAGTCAACAGAGATGTATCCGTTTTCGCGAAAATGCTTCATAGCTACAGATACACTGGGCTTTGACACCATAAGCTCGTGAGCTATGTCAATGCTTCTTACATTGCCTTTTTTATTTTTTAAAATCAATATGGTTTCTAAATAATTCTCGGCTGATTCTTTAATAATCATAATTCACCTCAAAAAAGATGTTTATATAATTTTACCATAATAAAACTGATTAGTCAATAACCTGATAACCTTGCGCAATAACAGCTTCTTTTAATACTGCAACATCAATTTCCTTTGAAAGTTTAATCACAGCATTCTTTTCTACATGTGAAGGAATAACCTCAATTACACCGTCTATTGCTTCAAGTGCAGACTTTACTCTTGCTTCACAGTGGGGACACATCATACCTTCGATTTTCAGTGTTATTTCCATTGAGTTTTTCTCCTTTTTTGTTTTTATTTTATGGTCACTCTTTGAAGAGTAGATATTTTTAAAATTAAGTCTTAAGGCATTGGTTACAACGCAGAAGCTTGACAAGCTCATAGCGGCTGCTGCAATCATAGGACTTAACTGTATATCAAAAAACGGAATTAGAACTCCTGCTGCAACAGGAATACCGATTGTGTTGTATATAAATGCCCAGAACAGATTTTCGTAAATGTTTTTAAGGGCATACCTACTCAGTTTTATAGCTGCAGCAACATCAGAAATAGAACTTTTTATCAATACTATATCAGCTGCATCTATAGCAATGTCTGTACCGGTTCCAATGGCAATGCCCACATCTGCTGAAGTCAAAGCTGGAGCATCGTTTATGCCGTCACCAACCATAGCAACTTTGGCAGATTTTTTTAGTTCTCTTATAACTTCTTCTTTTCCGGACGGAGTGACATTGGCTATTGCCTCGTCGACGCCTGCCTGAGCTTTTATAGCAGTTGCTGTAGTTTCGTTGTCGCCTGTGAGCATTATAACTCTTATTCCCATTGATTTTAATTCATTTATGGCAGATTTGCTGTCATCTTTTATTGTGTCGGCTACTGCAATAATTCCCAAAAAAGTGTCATCTTTTATAAAAAACATGGGAGTTTTTCCAAGAGCCGCTAATTTTTCATAGGTTTTGACAAGCTCTTCTGGAACTGCAGCAATACGATTGATAAATCGCAAATTACCTCCTGCAATGTGACAGTTTTCGATATCTGCTTCTAAGCCGTTACCGGCGCTCACAGAAAAATTCTCACAATCTAAAAGCTTAATATTTTCTTCCTTGGCTTTGTTTACTATTGCACGAGCTAACGGATGTTCGCTTTTTGCTTCTAAGGAGTAAGCGTAGGAAAGTAAATCTGTAACACCGTCACACTCAATTATATCTGTAACTGTCGGTTCTCCTTTAGTAATTGTGCCTGTCTTATCAAGAGCAACAACAGAAATTTTTCCTGCTGTTTCTATGGAAACTGCATTTTTAAATAAGATGCCGCATTTTGCTCCAACACCCGATGCAACCATAATAGCAACAGGCGTAGCAAGCCCCAATGCACAAGGACAGCTTATAACTAAAACAGAAATACCTCTTGCAATGGCAAAACCTAAAGTTTTTCCTAAAGCAAGCCAAATTACAATGGTTACTAAAGAAATAAGCATAACAGAAGGCACAAAAATTCCTGCAACCTTATCAGCAGCTTTTGCTATTGGAGCCTTAGTTGCAGAGGCGTCGCTCACTAATTTTATAATCTGAGCTAAAGCAGTGTCTTCGCCTGTTTTTTCTGCACGACAACGGACAAACCCTGACTTGTTAATCGTAGCGGAAGAAATCCTGTCGCCCATTTCCTTGTCCACAGGGATACTTTCTCCTGTTAAAGCTGACTCGTCAACTGCACAGTGCCCTGAAACTATAATTCCATCTGCCGGAAAACTCATACCGGATTTTACTATAAAAATGTCGCCTTTTTTCACATCTTTTGCAGGAATTTCTTTTTCCGCACCATTAACATCAATTATAGCAGTTTTAGGTGCCAAATCCATAAGAGCCTTTAAGGCGCTTGTAGTTTTTCCTTTTGAATTAGCCTCCAGCATTTTGCCCACAGTAATAAGTGCCAAAATCATAGCAGCAGATTCAAAGTAGAAATCATGTAAAAAGGAATGAGGTTCTTCTGATGCCGTCATTAAAAACAGAGCATAAGTGCTGTACAAAAACGCAGCTCCTGAACCTAATGCAACCAAAGTGTCCATATTCGGAGAACGGTTTATTAAAGCCTTAAATCCACTCATGAAGAAGTTTTTATTTATTATCATTACGCAAATTGCCAAAAGCATTTGTGAAATTCCTAATGCTAAAAAGTTTTCGTTAAAAAAAGAGGGAAGTGGAAGTCCCCACATTGTATGTCCCATGGAAATATACATTAAAACTACTAAAAAAAATAACGAAGAAACAAGCCTTTTTTTAATAATGGCTGTCTCCTTATCTAAAAAAGCGTCGTCTTCATTCTGAACCTGCTTTTGCCCTTTTATATAAGCTCCGTAACCGGCGGCAGTTACAGCTTGTATAATTTCCTCTGTGGAGGCAGTGCCTGATACATTCATCGAATTGGTCAATAAATTTACTGAACACTCATCTACATTTTTTAATTCCGAAACTGCTTTTTCAACTCGTGCGGAGCAGGCAGCGCAGTTCATTCCAGTTATATTAAATTGCCTCATTTTTTTTCCTTCCTTTCTGTAGGTTATTATACCATTATAGCCGATAAAAGTCAAATATAACACTTCGTCATAAATGGGAAATAACAATCATTGACAATCTTTTGCAATTATGCTACAATAAAATTATCTGAAGATAATAAGGATGGTTATCCATAAATTAGGAGGAAATGAAATGGCAGATTTTTTTGGTAAGGTAAAGGACAGTTTCAACAAGGGTGTTGCTACGGTAAGTACAGGTTCAAAAAATCTTGTAGAAAAGACAAAAATCAATAGTTGCATCAGAACATTAGAGGATGAAAAGAAACAGTTGTTAGAGCTTCTTGGAAACAAGATTTATAATTACTGCAAGGAAACAGAGGCGGGCGATATTCCCAGAGATGTTGCAATTTCGTTCTGTACTGAAATCAACAACAGATTAACAGAAATAGAAACTCAAAAAGCTAATCTTGCAGCATTAGACGCAGAAATGGATCAGATTACAGGCAAAACCGTAAATAATCTTTCCAAGGTTTGTAATTGCGGCCACGAAAATGCAGCAGGTGCTAAGTTCTGTGCTAAATGTGGCGCTAAACTTTGATTATAAAATAGAATATATACAAAAAACAAGGAAAGTTTTTAAAAACTTTCCTTGTTTTAATATGTATTCTTTAAATTGCACTCTCAGAAGAAGCGTTTATTGATTGTTGAGAGGAGATGGCTATAACTTTTTTACCTTTTTTTCGTTTTCGGTAAGGAAGTGATAAAATTCAAAGAGTGCAACTTTTGACAGGGGAGAAATTTTAGAGATATCCAGTTTTCCATTTTTTGATACTTTCTTTAAAAGTTCTTCAGCGTGTCCGTCAATGTTGTCGTCTGATGCAAAACAGTTGTCATAGCCCAACATATAATCTACATTAACTTTAAAATAGTCAGCAATCAAGGAGAGAATACTTGCGTCAGGAAAACGCTTGCCGCCTTCGTAGTTTGCAAGACAGCTTCGTGATAGGTTTAATTCTTTTGATAAGGTGACTTGTGTAAGGTTGGCAGCAAGCCTTAATTGTCTTAATCTCTTTGGAAAATATAGTTGTTTGTTTTTGCTCATTTAAATCACCACGAAAAAGATATTAGTTCAAATTTCTTGAACTTAATATCTATAATAACAATAATTTCCACAAAAAGCAACTATTTTTTTGAAAATGAAACATTTTTTTAAGAAATGAAACAAAAGGACACAAAAAAATACATATTTACGCTTAAAAACAACAGACTGTCTTAAGCGACAGTCTGTTGTTTTTATATGTCTAACCTATTTTTAATTTTACCTTCAAGAAAAGCGTTAATATTTTCCAAAACTTCATCAATGCATCGAACTCGTGATTCGTAAGCGCCCCAAGCCATATGTGGTGTAAGAATAGCTTTTTTATTATTTATCAGTCTATAGTATGGATGAGATTCATCAAAAGGCTCTTTTGAATATACATCAATACCAATGCCGCCTATTTTGTTGTCCAATACTGCCTGTGCCAATGCACCTTCGTCAGTTACATCACCACGAGCTACATTTATCAGAATGGCATCTTTTTTCATTGTTGCAATTAAATCTTTGTTGATGATTCCCCGTGTTTCTTCATTTAACGGAAGGTGAACAGATATAATATCAGATTTTTTAAACAAATATGAAAGGTTGCAGCAGGGAATAGAACTATCAGGCATGCGCTTGAATGCGATGACCTTACAGCCAAATGCAGATGCTACCTTTGCCACTTGTCTTCCTATTGCTCCAAGACCTACAATACCCCAGATCTTGCCGTTTAACTCGTGATATGGGGGAGTTAGTCTGTTTGCGACACCGCTTTTTGTGTAGCTTCCGTTGTTTACATATTCTGTATAATCCGATAGTTTCATATACAAGTTTAAAGCCATAGCAACAGTCAATTGAGCTACACTGTGTGAAGAATATCCTACAACATTACAAACTGCAATATTTCGGGTTTTGCAGTAGTTTATGTCAATATTGTCGTAGCCTGTTGCAGTAATGCAAATAAGCTTTAATTTATCAGCATATTTTAAGTTTGTTTCATTAAGTTTTAATTTGTTGACAATTATAATATCGGCATCTGTAATTACATTTTGAACATTTTCCTGGGGTGTGTTGTCGTATATTATAACATCGCCCAAACCCTCAAAAGCACTTTTTATGTCTAAATCATCCCCAAGGGTTTTAGCGTCTAAGTAAACAATTTTCATAAAATTCCTCCGTCGTGAAACCAAAAAGTCTGGTGCGCCTGATGCGATTCGAACGCACTGCCTACAGAGTCGGAGTCTGTCACTCTATCCATGTGAGCTACAGGCGCATAATTAAGACTTGCACAAGCAAGTCGTTAAAAATTTAATCAGAAATTTTGTAAGATAAGGTCATTAAGCTATCAGCTAAATGTACATTTTCCACTATTACACCTTCTGGTGCTTCTAACTCAAAATATGAAAAATTCCACAAACCCTTAATGCCTGTCGAAATCAAACGGTCGACAATGTTTTTTACCTCTGTTTTAGGTATTGACAGAGCGGCGATATCTACATTATGAGTTGCACAGAATTCCTCTAATGTATCTATATCAGATACAGAAATCCCATTGATTTGAGTTCCAACTATATTTGGAGAATTGTCAAATATTCCTATTATGCGAAATCCTCTTTTTACTATGCCAGCATAATTTGCAAGAGCATGACCAAGATTTCCCGCGCCTATTATTATAAGCTTGTGGTGACGGTTAAGTCCTAAGATTTCGCCTATTTTTTTGTGAAGATGAATTACATTATATCCGTAGCCCTGCTGACCAAAATCGCCAAAATAATTTAAATCTTGTCTTATCTGAGAAGCCGTAACGCCCATTTTTCTGCTTAACTCAGATGAAGAAATCCTGTTTATACCGCGCTCCGATAAAGCGCCTAAATAACGGTAGTACCTGGGAAGTCGTTTTACAACTACATCAGGTACACTTCTCTTTATAATTTTCATTATAAAAACCTCTCAGATTACAAGTTACTCTACGGCAAATTGAAAGCCGCAACGAGAACAAAACTGGGCGTCTGTTTCGTTTGAACTGTGACATTCCGGACAAAGCTTCTTATTTGTAAGATTTGCAATAGTGTCATTTTGCTCTGCGAGCTTATCATAAAGATTATCAATTTCAGTAAATATATCATCTAAATCATTGTGACTTATCTCTGAGTCGTCTTTTCTGGAAAGGTAAATCAGCTTTCCTAATTTTTGAAAATTCAGCTCGATATCTGACTTAGTAGAGGCTACGCTTAATTTTAATTTTGACAATTCTACAAGCTCGCCTGATTTTTTTGCGATTTTGCTTGCTGTGGACTTAATATCAGAAAATATTTTTTCCATAATGTGACCTCCTCATAAACTATTACACCATTAACTTAGTATATTATAACACACTTTTTTATATATGTAAAACAAAAAATAAAAAAATCTTGTAAAATATAAAAATATGTGCTATCATAACTATATATGTTACGGAGATGCTTTATACATGATAAAATAATACTTTTAATTTAAGAGGTTATATATGACCAAGGAAAATTTGACACTGCTTACAGATTTTTATGAATTGACAATGGCAAACGGATACCTGATGTGTGGATTTAAGGATGAGGTTGCTTATTTTGACATGTTCTTCAGACGAGTTCCTGATGATGGTGGATTTGCTATTATGGCAGGTTTAGAGCAGTTAATTGATTATCTGGAAAACTTAAAGTTTGACGATTGCGATATTGAATATTTAAGAGGCAAGAAAATCTTTAATGAAGATTTTTTAGACTATCTTAAAAATTTTAAATTTGAGTGTGATGTGTGGGCGATACCTGAAGGTACACCTATATTTCCTCACGAGCCTATTCTGACGGTAAGAGGTCCGGTTATTCAGGCACAATTTATAGAGACAATGATATTATTGACCATAAATCACCAATCCCTGATTGCCACTAAGGCTAATCGAATAGTAAGAGCAGCAGAGGGCAGAGCAGTAATGGAGTTTGGTTCTCGCAGAGCACAAGGATACAGTGGTGCAATTTATGGTGCAAGAGCAGCGTATATTGCAGGATGTTGCGGAACTGCCTGCGCAATGTCTGAGCGTGATGATAATATACCTGCCCTTGGTACTATGGCACATAGTTGGGTGCAATTATTTGACACAGAGTACGATGCATTTCGTGCTTATGCAGAAACATACCCTGATTCGTGTACACTTTTAGTAGACACATATAATGTATTAAAATCAGGCGTTCCCAATGCCATTAAGGTTTTTGATGGAGTGTTAAAACCCATGGGAAAGCGTCCTAAGGGTATCAGAATAGATTCAGGCGATATTGCATATCTTTCAAAAAAGGCACGGAAGATGTTAGATGACGCAGGATATACCGACTGTGGAATTACCGCGTCCAATTCATTAGATGAATATATAATTCGTGATACATTATTGCAGGGTGCACAAATTACGGCCTTTGGTGTAGGTGAAAGACTTATAACATCAAAGTCAGAGCCGGTTTTTGGTGGTGTATATAAGCTTGCAGCTGTGGAGAAAAACGGTAAGATAATCCCAAAAATAAAGATTAGCGAAAACACAGAAAAAATCACTAATCCTGGCTTCAAAAAGGTGTACAGGCTATTTTCTAAGGAAAGCGGAGAAGCTATTGCTGATGTCATTACACTTTTTGATGAAGTAATAGACGATAGCAGACCTTATGAAATCTTTGATCCTGAGCATACATGGAAGCGAAAAATGATTTCAAATTTTAGAGCAGAACTTGTTACTGTGCAAATATATGACAAAGGAAAACTGATTTATAAATCTCCTGATGTTCACCAAATAAAAAAGCACTGTGAACACGAGATTTCCAGACTTTGGGATGAGGTAAAAAGATTTGAGTTTCCTCATAAGTATTATGTGGATTTGTCTCCGTCGCTTTGGGATATGAAAGATGACCTTTTAAAGAAATATTCAAAGTAAATAGCGTTACGGTTCTTAAATTCCCTCTTTTCGCATAAAATATTGTACAAGTAGTGCAATGCAGGAAAAGAGGGATTTTGTGATAAAAGGCATTAAGGATTATATAGCATATATAATTAAATCTGATATAAAAGGCTATATTTTAATTGTGGGAGTATTTATAGCGGGAGTGGTGCTTTCATCGGTAGTTGGTGTTTCTTCTGGTCCGGAGGAGGAAATGCGACTTTATGTAAACGACTTTATGACTTCGGTAAAAAGTTACGGAACAGATTCGGCTACCACATTTGGCACAGCGCTTAACGGATATCTTAAAACAGTAATCATTTTACTGTTTATGTCACTAACGGTGGTAGGAAGCGCAGGAGTTTTGACATATGTATTTGTGCGGGGATTTGCGTACGGTACGGTTATGTTTTCTGTATTTAATATACTGGGAACCAAGGCTTGCTTGTTTTTCTTGTGTGCTGTATTACCACACGGAATAATTATGATGCCTGCGTTTTTATTGTATTCTCTATATTGTATGAAGCATTCGCTGTATATAACTAAAGGTGCTAAGGAATTGGTTAAGGCTATATTAGTTCCATTGGCTTATGGTATTGTGTGTTTGGGTTTTTTGACAGTTTCAGCGTTAATTCAGGCATACTTGGAGCCTGTTTTAATCAAATTGATTTTATAAAAAGGAGTATTCAGATGATAAAATTATTGGGTCAATACAGAACCTATTTAAACAGAAACAATTTACACAAGAATACTGTTGATGCGTATTTGTCCGATGCTGAAAAATATGTTGATTACCTTTATGAAAAAAGAATAAATAATATTAAAAAAGCAGACAAAAAAACTATTTCAAATTTTATAAAAAGACTTGGAAAAGAAGGAAAATCTCAGGCTACCATAGCAAGAAACATAGCATCTGTAAGATTTTTTTATGAGTACCTTGTGTCTTCTGGTTTTGTTAAAGAAAATTATGCCCAAAGTGTAAAACCGCCAGTGTTTGAAAAAAAGCTCCCTGATGTTTTATCAGAGGAAGAAATAATGCGTTTATTGGAGCAACCAACTGACTCAGACCCCAAATCAGTAAGGGACAAGGCGATGCTTGAAGTTTTGTATGCTACGGGAATAAGAGCCACCGAATTGACAGAATTGAATGTAAACGACCTGAATGTTGATATAGGCTATATAAGGTGCAAAAAAGGTGATGAGGAGCGTATAATTCCTCTTGGTAAGCCCGCTATGTCAGCAGTCGATAATTATATGGTTATCAGAAAAATGTTGGCAAAGGACAGAGAGCAAGCCTTATTTGTAAATATGAATGGTTCTCGTATGACCCGTCAGGGCTTCTGGAAAATAGTTAAGTTTTATGCTGAATGTGCAAATATCGATAAACACATTACCCCTCAAACATTAAGACATTCATTTGCGGTACATCTTTTGGAGAATGGAGCAGATATACATTCTATTAAGACAATGATGGGACATTCTGATAT
>JAZNUA010000055.1:0-5914 GCA_045592045.1 Congzhengia sp.
AATCCTAAAGATTTTTGCTTGAAAGTATGTGACTGCAAGAAACGCAACATTGATACTCCAAAGTATTTTAACGCAGGATTTTTCTCAAGTGGTAAAAACATTGTTGTTCCTGTAGGTAATCTTGCTTGTAATGGTAAAATTATTACTCAGGCCAAAGATAACGAAGGATGGATGCAGACATCCAAGAAAAAAATGACTACCATTTACACCACAAAAGAAGGAAAGTGTGGCATAGCGAAGACCGACAGCCTTAATTCTATTGTTGGTTTGAAAGACGCTATTAGTGGTGTACCTATTATTGTAGGCGGTAAAAGAGTAAGCATGGATGCCATCAAAGCTGAAGGGTATTTTGGAAATGAATGCTATAACACTTGGCACGGCTTTTTAGGTATTCGTCACGGAAAACTGGTCTACGTCGCAATGCAGTGTGGATTTGACGAGATGTGTTGGACTATGGTAGCTTTGGGTATCTACGATGCTATCAAGCTTGATGGCGGTGGTTCTTTCATTCTTCATGATGAAAAAGAATTGGTAGGTACAAATGAAAACAGAAAAATACATAATATAGGCATGTGGACGCAGTAAGGGGTGAGTTTTCAAAATGGATTTAGAACACGAAAAGAGACTAACAGAAACCGAACAGCGCTCAAAATCAAATACTAAAAGGCTTGATGTGGTCGAAAAATGGCAAGCTGATTTTGGAGATCTCATCAGTACAGTAAAGGTTCTTGCTGACAGGGAAGAAAGAGTTGAAAAAGATGTTGGTGAAATCAAAGAAACTGTTCAAGAAATAAAAGAGAAACCGGGCAAACGGTGGGAGGGTGTTGTAACCAATATACTCTACACTATAGTCGGTATTGTGGTAGCCTACTTGTTCATGAAAGCAGGCATAAAATAAAGGAGAGATTAAAATGTACGAAATGTTAAAAGAATTTATTAAGCCTGAATTATTGATTACGATTCCTGTATTGTACCTATACGGTAAGGCACTTAAAAAGTCTCAAGTGGCCGATAAGCACATTCCGTGGATATTAGGTGTTTTCTCGACTGTTTTAAGCTTTTTGTTTATTGGGGCAACATCTGTTGTTAATGGATGGCAAGAATCACTTATGGCAATATTTTCAGGCATTACACAAGGTGTTTTGTGCGCCGGGACAAGTGTGTATGTGAATCAGATTATAAAGCAATCAGGTAAGAGCGAATAATTTTATAAGGATGCAAATCGAAAAAAGAAAGAGTGGTTTTAGTGGGAGTAAAGGATAACTTGAATCGTGTATTAGGGATAGATATTTTGGATAATCAAGACACGGAATATAAAGATAAAGTCGATAAATTATTTGGGACAGCTAAGAGCGAAAAGAGAACGACTTATAATCCATTTTTAAAGAAAGACGGCACGCTGGTAAATAAGTACATAAATTATCAGCAGGTATTGGACAACCCTAATATTAGTGAAAAAGCAAAACAGTTTATATATGCTGCTACAGGTCTTTCTCCCACGGAGAGTTATGAAGAACATTCAAAGTCAAGTGGGATGGATTTTAATGCCAATCTTGATGTAAATGGTCTTGCTTCGCTTGATGTGACAACAGAGTTGCCAAAATTATCCACGAAGCAAATATCTGCAATTATATCAGAGCATTTTGGTAAAAGTACTGTGATAAAACCTTCTGATGCTTCGGGAATTTATAAGGCACAGCAACAAACTGGCATGAGCGCATTGGCGATTTTAGGCATCGGAGCTTTAGAGAGTGGATACGGAACATCGAATATAGCGAAACAGAAAAATAATCTTTGGGGTTGGAATGCAACAAATTCTAATCCTTCAGGAAATGCGACAACATTTTCACCTATAGCAGAGGGCGCGACACAGTTTGCTAAAAACTATATAAATACATATTATAATGGTTATGGCGCAAAAACAATTTATTCTGCAGGCACAGGCAACAATCCTTCAAAAAAGGGCTATGCTTATTACGACAACGGAACGATAAACCAAAGTTGGGCGAAAAATGTAGGCAGTATTATGGGGAAATTTTACAACACCGCAAAATCATATATGTCTACAATTAGCAAGTCAAGCGGCAATGGTTTGGTAGATGTGGCGAAAAAATATATAGGCACTCCTTATGTATGGGGTGGCGATAACTCGGCTGAGGGCGGACTTGATTGCAGTGGATTTGTTTATAATGCATTGAAAGATGCAGGTTATAATGTTGGCAGAACAACAGCAAATGGCTACAGAAGCTACGGAAGCTCTATAAATAAAGCAGAGATGCAACCGGGAGACTTAGTATTCTTCGGAAAAAACGGACAAGCTACCCATATAGGTATATACATTGGTAATGGGCAAATGATTCACAGTTCGGGTGGAAGCAAAAACACAAAATCCAATCCCGGCAAAGGTGTTGAGGTAAAGAATATTGATTACAGAAGCGACTTTTTAGAAGCGAGAAGATATTAAGGAGATGAGCACAATGACATATTCAACAGATGATGCAATTAAGAAAATAGTTGACTTTAAAAAGCAATGGGAGGACGCAAACAATTCAGGAGACTTGGTGGCAAAGGGCAATGCTGAAAAGTACGCTAAAAAAGTGTACGATTTGATGAGAGCGAACGGCGATTCGGCTATAGCAGATGAATTGTCGGCATCTAACTATACAAAGTCACAGCAGGTGAGAGATACATACTACAAAATGGGCAAAACAGAAACAAGACCGTACCTTTACAGTTTGGGTAAAAAATATGGTATGTCTCAAAGCGAAGTGGACTCCATTATAGGTTGGGATGAAAACACAGGAGAAATATCTCTTGGTGGTAAAAAAATAGGCAGACCTGATGCTCTTGTAGGTGGTTCTTCGTACTGGAATGATCCAAGTGTATTGGATAGTGCCTTTTCGGATTATGTATCAAGAACGGGAAAAACAAAGCCTACATCAACAATGGTAAGTAATGGAAACGAAGATGTAATGGAAAAGTACAAAAAGACTTTTGAAACCGCTATGAATGAAAATCCCTATGAAACAGAAGTAGGAAAATCCATTATGGGCAAATACAATCTTGCAGCTATTCAGGGAAGGGAAAATCAGCTCGCAAGCGGTGCAGCAACAAACGGCGGTAATATTGACAGCTTTTCTGCGGCGAATGCCATGAGACAGCAGGCAGGTCTTATTTATCAGGGACAAGAAGCGGCATTAACTGCTCATCAGCAAAAGATTGACAATGCTCAAAAGATACTTGAGGGCATGGGAGTACATATTGACAGAATGTACAATCAGGATGAAACAACGAAGAATAATGAGGTTTCAAGACAGGTTGCTAAATCTGAGGTTACTGGTTATGTGCCTACAGAGTGGACATACGATAACAACATTTATTTAAACACCGACGGAACGGTTAGAGATGAATATTTGACTGATGAATTTGATGCTACAGGTGGTTTTAGTACTATCATCAATGATGCAAAGGCGAAACTTGCTACAACAACCGATGCAACTGAGCGCGCAAATCTTCAAGCAACAATAAACGCTGCTACACAAGCTAAAGCACTTAAAACATTTAGCAGTCCAAAGTATGCGAAATATGCACACGAAGTAACAGCCACAACACCTCAGGAAACAGCAACTGTAAAACAGGCGAATGCAGACAGGGAAAGTGCAGAAAAAATTGCATCAGGCACTAATACAACGACAGAAAATGTGGCCAATATTGAGGCAAAAAACAATCTTGATGTACTAGAAAAACAGATAGAGACCGGCGTGTTGAGGTATGATCCCGAAGATTATCCTAACCAAATTAATACCAACAATGTTGATTATAACGGTCTTATCAAGAAAGACGAAAACGGGAGATATACCACTTATGAAGGTGTGGATTATTACGGCGTTCAATTCCTTAATAAGATGAAAGAGTGGTTAACAACAAGTGATAAATATAAAGGAGTCATAAATCTTGATGATGAAAACGAAAGACAAGCCTTTATCAATCAGATACCTGCTTGGACAAAAGCAACTGCTGTTGATTTGACACAGTTGAGAAAAGTTATGGATTATTTGGGAATTTCGGCTACGATCAATGTCGATGAACTTTTTGAAGATTCAACCGAAATGTATAAAAGAGAACGCGACGGAGCACAATGGGCAAAAGGTGTTGTAAGAAAAGAAAAAGAGGATAGTCAAGTTTTGTAAAAGGTGGTGTCGTAATGGCTACAAAAAAAATGACGGCAAAAGAAATAGAAGCATATAGGCGAAATGGCAGTGGTAGTAAAAACGGTGGCTTTCAGTCCAAAATGACCGCCAGCCAAATAAAAAGGTATCGTGAGCAGCTTGGAAATGCAAAATATACAATTACTGCGCCTAATGGCACTGTGCTGGGTCAGGTAAGTTATAGCGGATATATGGCGATAGCAAACAATAATCTTGACAATTATACACCTACAAGTGCAGAAGAAAAAAGAACAATAAAGAAGTATACTACGGGGTTATATATACCGCTTAAGGATGTTGACGGAAAGAAATATGGTAATATTTCGTACGGTGCGTACAAGGCTATCGAGAATAACAAACTCGATAGCTATGTGCCTGTGAACGACAAAGAAAAAGAAGCGATAAACAAATATAAGACAGAGGAAATCTTTTCCGTGGAAGCTGGTGGAAAAAAATATAAATTATCGTACAATGATGTAAAGATGTTAGAAAGCGGCAAAGTGTATGACTATTTAAAGGACGACAAGGGTGATTTTTCCAAGAAGAGTGACTTGCGTTTAATTCTTAAGGAACAGTATAAAGAAATGGGATTGACGAATGAGGAGGCTGAAGCTTTTGCCAGGTATGATTTGAATCCGGTAGGTTGGGATTGGGATGCGTCTAATAAGTGGGCGGAACAACATAATATGAAACTGAATCTGTCAAAAAGCGGAAATGCAGACCCGACCTATCTCTCTGAAACCACTGGCGGTTTTTTGGGTATTGGAGCGAAAAAATTAGCAACAAAACAAGAGCAGGAAGATGCAGAGATTTTTGCTAACCTTGCGTACACAAACAGAATGGCAGATATGGCGAAAAAGGATAATGCTCTTGAAGCGATTTTTGGTAAGGTTTCCAATTATGCAGACTATGGCATATCAAAAATTGGCGCAGGTATTGCGAGCGTTGCGGACGCTCCAGTATATGTTAGCTCTGCACTTACAGCAGGGGCAGGGAAAGTTTTTGAATGGACAGGAAATGACAGTGCGGCGAAGAGGTTGCGCAGCGTAAGCGCAGATATGCTGTCGACTGAAACTGTATCAGATAAGGCAAACAATAAGGCGGATATATTTGCACAGCGAGTTGGAATTGATGAAACGGGACAATATATAGGAGGTTTGCTATATTCAGGCGGTGCTATTGCTGCATCTATCTTAGTAGATTTAGCGGTGACAAGGGGTTCATCTACGGCGTCGACATTAGCGAACACATGGACTAAGCTTTCAAAATTACAAAAAGTAGGAACTACTGTCCGTAATGTAATAAAACCAAGTAAAAGTAACGCTTTATTTTCACTGCAGGCGGCAGGCGGTTATGCAAAATCCAAGTACGCAGAGACAGGCGATTTGGATAAATCTATAATGTATGGCGGCGCAATGGGTTACCTGGAAGGGTTGTCCGAAAGACTTATTGGCGGTTTTGCGGGTACTGATATTGGTGAGTCGCTCATTGACTTTACAGTAAAAAATAAATACTTCAGAAAGGCATTAAAAATCGCATCTGAAGGTGTAGAAGAAGTAATAATTAAGGGCGCTGACCCGCTTGTTCAACGAGCTACGGGCGTAGACAAAGATGCAAAGGCTCCCACATTAAAAGAACTCGGAGAGAGTTTCGGAGGTGGTGTTGCCTTGTCGCTTCTTATGGGCGTTGGTACATATCCTATAAAA
>JAZNUA010000056.1:0-4779 GCA_045592045.1 Congzhengia sp.
AGCATGCTGCGCCTGAGTTAAGAAGATGGATAATACCGCCATTTTCTTTTGCTTTGCCTTCTAAGTCGTAACCTGTAACACGCTTTGTAGCTTCAGGAGACCAGAATGTACGAACATCAGCAAAAATCTGTGCGCGGTGTGTAAGCAATCTCATAAACAACATACACATGCCATTTAAGACATCGTTTTCTGTAGCAAGTGTATAGGGCTCACGAGCGCCTTCGTAGTCGAATGTTGAGCTTAACAGAGCTTCAGGGTAGTCACAGTTAGGCCAATGATCTGTCCACTGACGCTGTCCCTGGAAACCGCCTGCAATAGCGTTATGACCTGATTTTTCTTCTTCGAATTTATCATCAAGTGTTTGATTTCCTGCCATAAGGTCTTTTATTATGCAGTACATTTTAACAGTGAATTCCCACTGTTTTTCTTTTTCTTCATCAGAGAATTTAACGATGTCAGGATTATCGTCACGACCTTCTTTGCAATGTGCTTTTGTCCATGCAAGAGCCTTCTGATATTCTTCTTCGTTATAAATGCCTTCTTCCATACGACGCAAAACTTCAACCTCGTCAACTGACTCGATACGCATACCAAAATATGCTTCCATAAAGTCCTGATCGATGATAGAACCTGCAATACCCATACACTGAGAACCAATCTGCAAATAAGATTTTCCTCTCATTGTAGCAACAGCAACAGCTGCACGACCGAATCTCAATAATTTTTCTTTTACATCTTCAGGAATTTCGTCAACCATGTCAATATCCTGAACTTCGTGACCGTAAATACCAAATGCGGGTAAACCTTTCTGTGCGTGACCTGCTAAAACTGCAGCCAAGTAAACTGCACCAGGGCGTTCTGTACCATTAAAGCCCCATACGCCTTTGATTGTGTGAGGATCCATATCCATTGTTTCTGAACCATAGCACCAACATGGTGTAACAGAAAGTGTAATATCTACACCTTCTTTTCTGAATTTATCAGCACAAGCTGCAGCTTCAGGCACACGACCGATGCTGGTGTCTGCAATCACTACCTTTACGGGTTCGCCGTTTGAGTAGTAAAGATTTTCTTCAAATAATTTCTTGGCAGCTTTTGCCATAGCCATTGTCTGTCCTTCAAGATTACCACGAAGATTCAAAGGACCGCGGCGACCGTCAATACAAGGACGGATACCGATAACCGGATAATCACCTACATATCTGTTTTTTGCCATTTCATTTCCCTCCATAAATATTTATATTTTATTTAAATAAATAAAATTCTAATCTTGAACTATGACTGTACGCGTAGGAGCGTCCCAGTTAACGCTTGCTAAGAAACTTTCAGCGATTGCCCGGGCAGGAACCATTGTCCTGTCTCCTACAATCTGTGCAGGAACATCAATTGTGATTTCTTTTTCTGTTCCATCTATTGTCTGATATATAATGTTTGTATCGACAACCATTTTTATTGATATATTATCTCGAACAGCAGAAACTGTGCGAGTGTCAGCATCCCAATGAACTTCTATACCCATTGCTTCAAATATTTTACGCATCGGAACCATTGTTCTGTCATTTATGATAACAGGTGGTTGGTCAAAATCCGCATACTCACCGTTAATACGCACTAAGATTTCCTCAGAAGGACGGATACCTGAAAAAAACGGAATATTATGCTCATCGGCAAATTTGTTTGCGTATGTGTCACGGACACCTACGATGTCAATTTCAGGACAATTATAAAATGTATCTGATGCAATTTCCGTTATACTTCCGGGAATTGTGATAACGGTCAGTGCTTCACAATTGACAAATGCACCGCTTTGTATTTTTGTGATTTTGTAGGGAAGTACCAGCGTCTCAAGACTTGAGCAGGTAATAAATGCGGCAGGACCTATCACTCTTAAACTGTTTGGCAGCTGCACTTCTTTAACCAATCTGAAATCTGCAAAAGCACTATCGTATATGGAAGTAAGACCTTCACCTACAACGATTTTTGAAATCTGGTCACGGATAGGGTACCATGGAATTTCTGTAATATATTCAAAGTCTATTATCATATCTCCTGTGCCGTCAATGTATAAAACATCTGCTTCCTGCCTCCAGGTCACATTTGTTTCTGCAATTTTATCTTCTGCAAAAACAGATGTACATCCTAAAACCATGCAAAATATAATAAATAAAACAGATATAATCTTAAAATTATTCTTCATATCAGGAACCCTCTTTCGTACGACATTTTTGTAAATGTACATTCTAATTATACAACATCTTGTATAAAAAGTCAATGTAAATCAGCAAAATTATATAATAAAAAGAGAAGAACAATCGTTCTTCTCTTAATAATTTTTTTAGTTTATTCTATTCAATGTAACCTTCATATCTTGGGGGATTACAAGAAGGGCATTGTCTGAAACCTAATGTTCTTACCATTTCCCAACCCATCATCTGATACTCTTTGCCGGAAAGAAGAGGGCAATCCTTTAAATGATACGAAATACTTTCGGCGTTGTTGCCTCCTTTTGTAATTATATACACCTCAGGAGCGTCTGCATCTTCTTTTATAACCTCTTCATTTGTTGAGGGAGCAGGTGTTTGAGTGCTGTTGCTATCTTTTGCAGGAGTTTTTTTCGGCTGAGCTTCAGAGTTGTCCTCAGGAGCTTCTGTTACAGTAGTTTCATCTGATGGAGCCTCGTTGGCGTCAGGAGTCTCAGTTACAGGAATTTCAGCCACAGCAGCTTCGTTAGTGTCAGGGGTCTCTTGCGCTTTTTCCTTGCCACAACCAGCCATAACGCCTAAAGTTAATATCAAAACCAAAATTAAACACAATACCTTTTTCATAAAAATCGCCTCACTTTTATAAATTTTCCTTAATATATGTAACAGCGCGTTTAATTGCATCTTCTATATTTATATCGTTACTTTCAGCATCTGTTCTCAATTTGTATTCACAGATTCCTTCTGCGGCCTTTTTGCCTATTGTAATTCTAACAGGAATGCCAATAAGGTCGGCATCCTTAAATTTAACGCCTGCACGCTCTTCGCGGTCATCTAATAAAGCTTCGATGCCTTGCGCTTGCAATTCTTTATAAACTTTTTCAGCTAAATCAGCCTGAATTTCGTCTTTCGTATTAACGGGAACAACAATAACCTGATAGGGAGCGATCGGAACAGGCCATACAAGACCATTTTCGTCACTAAACTGTTCAATAGCAGCAGCAATAGTACGGCTTACACCAATACCGTAACATCCCATAATTATAGTCTGTGCTTTGCCGTTTTCGTCTAAATATGTGCAGTCTAAAGCCTCTGTATATTTTGTGCCAAGCTTAAAGATATGACCAACCTCAATGCCTTGTGTTGTTTCTATAGGTTTACCGCATTTAGGACAAGGGTCACCTACCGAAATGACACGAACATCAACAGTTTCTGCTTCGAAATCTTCAGTGTTCACATTTATAAAATGGTAGTCTGTTTCATTAGCCCCAACTATGAAATTTGACATTTGAGAAACTTCTCTATCCATAATAACGGGAGCTTTGATGTCGATAGGACCTGCAAATCCAACAGCTGCACCTGTTACATCTGTAACAACCTCGGGAGTAGCCATCATTAAATCGTCTGCCTGTACTCCTAAGTAATTTGCAAGCTTAACCTCATTGACCTCGCGGTCACCGCGTACCATGACAGCGACTGTTTTGTCACCCGCTGTATAGATTAAGGTTTTAACAAATTTTGTGCTGTCTGTATTTAAAAATGCTACTAATTCATCTATTGTTTTAACATTGGGAGTATGAATTTTTTCAATTTCCTTTAGTGCTTCTTTTTCCTGAGAAATCAAAATACATTCTGCTTTTTCAACATTGGCAGAGTAGTTACAACAAGGACAATGGGCGATGGTATCTTCGCCAACTTCTGATTTTACCATAAATTCCTGAGAACCAGAGCCACCCATAGCGCCTGAATCTGCATCAACTACTATGTAATCAAGTCCCAGGCGTGAAAAAATTCTGCAGTATGCATCATACATTTTGTTATAGGAAGCATCGAGACCTTCCCAAGTGCGGTCGAAACTATAAGCATCCTTCATAACAAATTCACGAGAACGAATAATGCCAAAACGCGGACGACTTTCGTCACGGTATTTTGTCTGAATCTGATACAGTGTGACAGGCAACTGACGATAGGATTTTAATGAAGCTTTAACGGTTTCGGTGAAAATTTCTTCATGTGTAGGGCCAAGACAGAAATCTCTGTTGTTTCTATCTTTCAGTTTAAACATATTAGGTCCAAAAATATCCCAACGACCTGATGCCTGATAGGATTCAGCAGGCAGGAGTGCCGACATCAAAAGCTCTTGAGCGTCAGCTCTGTCCATTTCTTCTCTAACAATATTTTCAACTTTTTTAAGCACTTTTAAGCCTAACGGTAAATATGAATACACACCTGCAGCGAGCTTTCTGATTATACCGCCACGAAGCATAAGCTGATGACTGATAGTTTCCGCTTCAGCGGGAACTTCTCTTAGGGTGCTTAAAAATAATTTAGACATTCTCATAAAGTTCAAAGCCTTTCTCCCACTAAATTTGCCGATGTTAAGCGTGGGTAAACTTAACTCGGACAACAAATACATTCATTATATTATAATAATATGAAATTTAAAAAAAGTCAACCTTTTAAGCCGAAAAAAGTCGTATTCTCAATTTATATTTCTATGCCAATAGAAAAAATGATTTTGTTCCTTTAGGTCAAAAGAAATTACAAATCTCTAAAATGAAATTCTTTTATGATAAAA
>JAZNUA010000057.1:0-6339 GCA_045592045.1 Congzhengia sp.
CGGGCTTTGTAGTATTTTTCTGTGCGTTCTTCGGGAACGTGACCGCCTGAGGTTTTGATGTTTTGCAGTAGTTCACGGCATATAATCGTTTGGTTTTCTGCTTTAAAAGTATTTGCCAAGGTATGAATCCGTTCGTAAAGCTCTGCCTTTTCTTGTGTTGCGTCAGGCGAGGTATAACCAAAGATTGTGCTTAGTACCATTGTCATACCGCTTATTACTCCGCAAACCTCACGCATTCGACCGATACCTGCACCAAAGCCTGAGGCTAATTTCACAACAGTATCAAAATCCAGATTCATCTCTTCGTGAAAAGCCCCTGCAACAGATTGTGCACAGTTAAAGCCTTCGGAGAACAATCTCATGGCTGTTTCTTTTTTTGTTTCCATATTGTAACCTCCAATTTAATATTGTTATCATATGTATATGATAAGGCAAGATGTGCTAAAGTTTAGATTACCATGCCGCCGTTTACATTTAAAATTTCGCCCGTTATAAATGATGAACATTCTTCATCTGCCATAAAATATATTGCTTTTGCCACATCTTCGGGGCGACCGATTTTCAAAAGTGGTATTTCCTCTATTACTGCATCAAGCGCATCTTTCGATAAATCTTTATTCATATCGGTATCAATAAGTCCGGGTGCAACGCAGTTGACACGAATGTTTGATGGTGCAAGTTCTTTTGCTAAGGCTTTAGTAAGTCCAATTATAGCTGCTTTTGAGGCAGAGTAGTGTACTTCGCAGGAAGCACCTGTAACTCCCCACATTGATGATACATTTATAATGGCGCCGCGCTTTTTATGCAACATATGAGGCAATACTGTATGAATTGTGTTATACAAACCATCTACATTAACCGAAAACATTCTGCGCCAATCGTCAGATGTAATGTCTGAAAATACTTTTTGTTGTGCAATTCCGGCATTGTTTACTAAAACAGATATAGGACCAAGCTCCTGTGAGCATATCTCTATCATTTTTTCTACATCTGCTATATTTGCCACATCACCGTAAAGAGCAATGGCGTTTCTGCCTAAAGATAAAATTTCAGAAACAACTCTATCTGCACTTTCTTTGCTGTTTAAATAGTTCACTGCCACATCGTAACCATGACGGGCAAAATATATTGCAGTTGCCGCTCCTATGCCGCGGGATGCACCTGTTATAAAAACAACCTTTTTCATATTGTTTCTCCTAAAATCTTTTTTTTAATTTTACCACATAAAATTACCTAATTCAAGTCCTCATTTAAAATCTCGCCTTTTTCAGCTTGAGCTATATCCTCTAAATACTCTGCTTTAACGCATACTTCAATTGTAGAGTCGTTTATAATATTATGAGAAACATCAAAACTTATCCTTTGTGAATCAGGGGAAACCTCGGCATCTATTTGTTCAGATAATTGCTGTGCTCCGAAATCTATCACACTTTTGTCAGTTAAGATTTCTTCTGATAAAGAAATCTCCTGATATTTTGATTTTGTAAAACCGATACCGAAAAATGAGTAGCTGTTTTCTTCCTTATCATATTCTTTAAACGGTGATTTGTCATTGTGAAAAAGGTTCAATTTATAGTTGAATAAATTCAATGTATAATGAGTTTTGCTTTTTCCTGTTTCGTGTCTTGTTGTGGAAATTTTTGAAAACACATCTTTTTTTTCGTACCATACCCGAGCGAGTACAGTTGCTTTAGCTCTTGTGTACCTGTCAAATTGTTTTGCAGGTACGGGTATTTTCCCTGTGACTATAACTGTTCCTTTTAAAATAGGTTCGCCCTCATTTACTACAGGTACACCGTTTTTAACTGTCATTTTTTCGATTATAGCATCTTTAGATGCTACGATATTATAATAATCGTCCGGAGATAAAATTTCAGGAGTTGCTATTTTTTCCCGTACATCCACGGTGATTTTAGAACCCTTTTTATCTACCCAAAGCCAAGCCAGCTCAGGAATTTTTAAGAGTGCATCCTTTTTTAGTTCCTGCTGGTTTATTTTTGAGCGAAGCATACCCGTTTTTAATCCTGATTCATTTAGTACAGAAATGATTTTATCTGTGGGAATATTTTCATTCCCTTTTACTTCTATTCCCCATACAAATTGATTGGCAATGACGACTACGACAATAAATATAAATACCCCGAAAAGTGCTATTTGTCGTTTTTTGTATTTTTTGATAACAAAAGGAAATCCGTGCTTTATGCTGATATGAACAGTTACTCCTGTGTCGCGTGTTACTTTTGAAATTTTCTTGAAGGCAGAAGCCTTTATCTTACATCTTATGGAGGTTTTTGATATTCTGACAATATCCCATAAAAGAATCCCTCTCGTGGCGCATACATTCAAAAACCTTTCGCAAAAATGACCGCTTACCGTTATAGTAAGATAACCAGTAAAATATGTAACCAAGCCTATTATAGACAAATTATATCAACTCCGAAAATCAGAAAATTCAACCGAAGAAACAACACCGCAGATGCTGATTTCATCGTCAGTAATTATTGAAATATTAAGCTCTTTACCTCGGAAAATTATTATTAAATCCCGAGATAATAGAGTTATCTTTTCAGGTTCGTATTCCATAATTGATTTGTAGTTTTCAATTCGTATTTCTGTATTTGACAGCGCAATTATCCGAGGAATATCAAATATTATATCATCAGGAATATCCAGCTTTTTCGTTATTTTTTTTGGAATGCTTCGTTTTTTTGTTTTAATTCGGTTCACATAATCACCTCCGTAATACTTATGCATAAAATTTCATAATAATTACAGAGGTGAGAATGTGAAAATTAGAAGAATAATCAGCAGTGTGGCAATAAGTACAGTCCTTTTACTTTTGGTATTAAAAACCGAAGCATCAACAGAAGCAGTGGTTAGTTCCTTGGAATTATGTGTAACAGCTGTAATACCTGCCCTTTTTCCCTTTTTTGTAATTTCGGGGTTGTTGGTTAATTTAGGTATAGTTGCGGTTTTAGGAAAAATTCTGTATCCTTTTTCAAAGCTACTTTTTAAAACCTCGGGACAGGGAGCAGTAGCTTTTTTAATTGGCATTTTATGTGGCTATCCCACAGGAGCAAAAGTTATAGCTGATCTTTATAAAATGGGAACTTTTTCAAAAAAAGAAGCAGAGAGGTTGCTTGCTTTTTGCAACAATTCAGGACCGCTTTTTGTAATCGGAACAGTGGGAAGTATAATGCTAAAAAATCATTCATTAGGCGTGGTGCTATATGCTATTCATGTAATTTCTGCAATTCTAACAGGTGTAATTTTATGTAAAGGCGCCAAGGAAAAAAATAGCAGAAGTAACGAAGAAATTATAGTAATAACTATTGGAAAAGCCATATCACAAAGTATTGAAAATGCCGTAAAATCAATACTTACAGTGTGCGGATATGTAGTATTTTTTGGTGTTTTGTGTGAGCTCATTGATAACCAATATATAACTGTGATTTTAGAAGTAACACAAGGGGCAAAAGAAATAGTAAACCAAAACTTAAGCCAAGACAGTGTACTAATTTTACTATCGGGTATTATCGGTTTTGGAGGGATTTGTGTACTTTTTCAGGTGCAAAGTGCAGTAAGTGAAACAGGACTTTCCACCAGAACCTACCTGATAGGAAAAATGATACAGGCGTTCATTTCGATGGTTATAACATTTCTGTATGTAAAGCTTTTTGAACTAACCCCCACATTCTCGCAACCAATTTTGCAACATAAACCACACTATGTCATTATTGTGCTATTTGTGATTTGCGCTGTTTATACAGTAATCGGTTTGACAAAAAAACTGCGGTGTGATATATTCTTTTTAAGGAAAAGCAAGGAGCAAAAAAATGTTTAAATTTACTGAAGACAATAAAAGATACCACACGCTAAATTACCACCTGAATAAAACTTTTGGAGAAAAGGTATTCAAGGCAGTAATTGATGCAGGCTTTTCGTGTCCTAACATTGACGGAAAAGTGGGTTTTTTCGGATGTGCTTACTGTCTTTCTGGGTCAGGAGAATTTACTCATGGACAGCATCTTGCTATTTCCGAACAGTTAAAAGCAGAATATGAAAGAATAAGCAAAAAACACAAAAATCCGAAATTGATAGCATATTTTCAAGCTCATACAAATACATACGCGCAAGTATTTGATTTGCGCGAAAAATATCAGGAAGCATTAAACTGTAAAAATGTAGTAGGCTTAAGTGTTGCAACAAGACCCGATTGTATAGATGAAGGTGTAGCAGACCTATTAAAAGAATTTTCTGATAAAACCTACCTTACGGTAGAGCTGGGTTTGCAAACAATATATGATAATACTGCAAAGGCTTTTAATCGAGGCTATGATTACAGTGTGTTTTTAAAAGCGTACAGGCTCTTAAAAGAAAGAAAAATCCGCACATGTATTCACATAATCAACGGCCTTATGGGCGAAACCAAGGATATGATGATAAATACTGCGAAAACAGTAGGTAAGTTACACCCTGATGCTGTAAAGATACATCTTTTGCACATTTTAAAGGGCACCGCTTATGCTAAAGAATATGAACTTGGCAACCTTACACCTTTAACAAAAGATGTCTATATTGATACGGTTGTGAGACAGTTAGAGGTCTTACCGCCTGAAACCGTAATTGAGCGGGTTACAGGAGATGGTGCAAAGGATAGTTTAATTGCACCTGAGTGGAGTTTAGATAAAATTTCTGTCCTCGGCGGAATAGACAAGGAAATGGCGATGAGAAATACTTATCAGGGTATATTTTTCACTTGACGAAATAGTTGTTTTATAGTAAAATATTACTGTTATACTAAAGTCACGAAAGGTTTGAGATAAATGGAAAAATTAGGACTTAACGAGATTAGAGAAAAATTCCTTTCATTTTATGAAACAAAGGAGCATTTAAGATTAAAAAGTCACTCATTAGTGCCTGAAAATGACCCTAGCCTGCTTTTGATTAACGCAGGTATGGCACCGTTAAAGCCGTATTTTACAGGCAGACAAACACCACCGAAATCAAGAGTTACATCTTGTCAGAAATGTATCCGTACACCTGATATTGAGCGTGTGGGAAAAACCGCCCGCCACGGCACATTCTTTGAAATGCTTGGCAACTTTTCTTTTGGTGACTACTTTAAACATGACGCTACAAAGTGGGCTTGGGAGTTTGTGACAGAGGTTTTAAATCTTCCAAAGGACAGAGTGTGGATTTCTGTTTATGAAGAGGATAACGAAGCAATCGACATCTGGACAAACCATGTTGGCGTTGCTCGTGATCATATTGTAAAAATGGGTAAAGAGGATAACTTCTGGGAAATAGGCACAGGTCCTTGCGGTCCTTGCTCAGAACTTTATTTTGACAGAGGTGAAAAATTTGGTTGCGGTTCACCTGATTGTAAGGTTGGCTGCGAATGTGACAGATTTGTTGAATTCTGGAACCTTGTATTTACACAGTTCGATAAACAGGAAGACGGCACATATCTTCCGTTAGAGCATCCAAATATCGATACAGGTATGGGGTTGGAGCGTATCGCATGCATTATGCAGGGAATAACATCAATCTTTGATGTTGATACAATTAAAAGCATCCGTGATGCTGTTTGTAAAAAGGCAAATGTTGAATATGGCAAAAGTGTGGAAACTGACATTTCTGTTCGTGTTGTAACAGACCATATAAGAAGCACAGTATTTATGATTTCTGACGGTGTAAATCCGTCAAACGAGGGCAGGGGCTATGTTTTAAGGAGACTTTTGCGTCGTGCAGCCCGCCACGGAAAGCTTCTGGGAATAAACGGAACATTCCTTTATAAACTTGCAGATGAGGTTATTAAGGCTTCAGGTGATGCTTACCCTGAGCTTGTGGAAAATGCCGATTTAATAAAGAATAAAATCCAAAAAGAAGAAGAGCGATTTGCTCAGACGATAGATGCAGGTTTTGCTATTTTAAACAATTTCTTAAAGGAAGGCAATGGCAAGGTTTTCTCTGGTGAAAATGCATTTAAGTTATATGATACTTATGGTTTCCCCATCGACTTAACAAGGGAAATTCTGGCAGAGAAAGGCATTGAAATCGACGAAGAAGGATTTAATCGTGAAATGGAAAACCAGCGCGCAAGAGCCAGAGCCAGCGCTAAAATGACGGAAGTAGGCTGGGATGACAAAATTGCTGATGCGCTATCTTCTGTTGCACCAACGGAATTTGTAGGTTACGAAGCATTAGAAACAGAAGCAGAAGTTTTGCTTGCATTAAATAATGACGAAAAAACAGGTATTGTAGTTTTAGATAAAACTCCTTTCTACGGCGAAGGCGGCGGAGAGGTTGGTGATGTGGGAAATATTGATGGCTTTA
>JAZNUA010000058.1:0-3972 GCA_045592045.1 Congzhengia sp.
CAAAATTAACAAAAAAATTGTGATTCCTGTTGTTGCGGTAATTGCAATTTTGGTTGTTGCACTTAATTTACATAAATGCGAAGAATGCGAAGAGATTTATTTTGGTGAAAAAAATGTAGTTAGCTTCTGGGGTGAAAGTGCAGAAGTATGCAAAGATTGTTACGAGGATTTTTACTCTTGGTAAAAAGCAGAAAGAGAGGAAAAAACTATGTATTGTACTAAATGTGGAACTCAGATTGCAGATAATGCAAAGTTTTGTACATCCTGTGGATTTAAATTAACTTCACAAAATCAAAATAATGCACCTGAGGAAAATTCATATAATAACCAACCACCTGGCCAAACACCGATACAGCCAAAAAAGAAATTATCAAAAAATACACTGATATTAGGAGTATTATGTGTTGTTGTTATTGGGGTTTTGGTTTTAGTAATCGGGAGTATAGCAGAAACCAAAGATATGCGAACAGCACTTAAAAACAATGATGCTGCTACAATCTACAATACTTATCAGTTAGCAATAGGCGATGAAAAGTTAATAGGCAAGTATGAAGATTTAATATCAAAAAAAATAGCTGAAATCACTGCTGATATAAATTCTTATAATTGTAGTGAAGCAGCAAAAACACAAGGTTCGGAAGCATTAAAAGAGTATCTTATTAATACTTTCGGAGATTTGTTTGACGGAGATTACTATACACTTGAAGACAGTATTTACTCTGGTAATGAAGCAGAATATATAGCTCTTGAAAAACTTATAGATTCACAGTCAAACTATTATGATGGTATCTACCATGCTTCAAATGCTGATGATATTTACGATTATGAAAAAGCAATTGAATATTTTTCGCAAGTACAGGAAGACGATAGTAATTATGATGCTTCTATTGAAAAAATAACAGAATGCTCAGATGAATATCTAAATCTGACTTTAGAAAATGTAGAAAAGTATATCGAAGAAGATGATGTATCGAGTGCAATTGATTTGTTAAATATCGCAAAAGAATATTTTGATTCTGTAGGTCTTGATTCTTCAGAGATTCAATCAAAAATTGAATCTACTCTTATTACATATGCAAAAAAATATGCCGATAAGGCAGAAACTGCATTTCAGGAAAGAGATATAAATACTGCAATTGGAAATATTGAGATAGCAATTGAATTGCAACCTGAAAATGCTGAATATAAGACAAAAAAAGATGAATATGAGCTGTATTTGCCTTATGAGTTGTATAACGAAGATAATATTTTAGAGTTTGAAGAAAACGGAGATTTTTGGGGAACGCTTTCTCTCGATAATACTTACACAGCTAACGACGGCTCGGAAATGCCTCATTCAATAATATGGTACAACAATAGTGATGATGCGTCGGTATCTATGAGTGCAATTTATAATTTGCAGGGAAAATATGATGTTGTTATAGGCCAGATATTCTTGCCTGAGGCAGATAAAAGTACAGATTTTGAAGGATATTTTGTAGTTTATGGTGATGGGAAGGAAATATATACTTCACCAGTTGTAACGAGCGGTGTGGTTCCACAAGATGTAAGTTTTGAAGTTAGTGATATTCAAACTTTGGAAATTGCCTTTTTCGGGCAAGGAACAGGTGGATTTTTGAGTACAAGTCCAGATTTCGGTGTTAGTAACCTTGTAGCTCAGAAGGCTTTTCCAGAAGAATGAATAAAAAATAAAAATGTAAAGGAATTATTGTTATGAAAAAATCTATTTCAATTATTTTAGCAGTTATTTTCAGTAGTCTTATGATGGTAAGTTCACTTGCGGCAACTTACAATGGTGATAGCTTTTCTTTCGAATCTGAGGTTGAATTTAATTTTTATGTAAACGAAGATGGAAGTTTTAATGGTGAATATTATAATGAAGAAGATTACGGAAGCGGGAAGCCATATGACTATTATTACCACGAGTTCGAATACGAAGGAGACGATGGTGAATTTTTTGAGTTAGAAGTTACTGAATATTTCGGTAAGTTTGATGATGAGTTTGATAGTCCCGAAAAATACTATGATGCTTTAAAGGCAATAGCCAAAGATGAAGATTTTGGTGATGGTAATTTAAGTATTACTGAATTCGCAGATTGTCCTGCAGTAATTTTAGAAGATTCTGAGACAAGTTTTTCTTGTTTTGTATGTAATGATAAGAATATGTATCACATCAATATTTGGGGTGATGAACCTACAGAAGCACTTACAGAAGCGATACGAGCAGCAAAATCGATAAAATTTAAAGGAAAATATACTGGAAAGGGAAATAACACTGAACTTGAACAGACACAAAATAACAATTCTGTTGATTCTGAAAATAAAGATATAGTTGTGAATACTTCAAATGAAGATCCCAAAAATAACAATAAAACCGATTTTACTGCACCTACAATAGATAATACAACACTTATTATAATTGTAGCTATAGTTGCAGCAACTGCAGTAATTTGTGTCATTCTTGTTACAACAAAAAAGAAAAAATAAGGTATAAGTAGGTTAAGAAATGTTTTGTTCAAAATGCGGTTGTGAAAATCGGGAAGATGCAAAATTTTGCAAAAAATGTGGTTCCTTGTTATTACAAGAAAAAGACGAAGAACAATTTAATAACCAAGATATATTGACCAAATCAGAAGAAATATCTTTTAAGAAAAAAACTAAAAAGAAAGTTACTATTGCAATTGTTTCGGTAATTGTTATTATCGCAACAGTAATTATAACAGAATCAATATTTATCAGATGTCAGGATTGCGGAAAATGGATACCAACTTTTTTCGTTTGTTATCGTGAGGACGGAGAGAGTAGTATGGCTGGTGTTTGCAAAAATTGTTTTGATGCCTATTACTATAATATTACTTATGGTAACGATTCTTCTGTAGGTGGCTATGAGCTTGATGATGTAATAACAGCAGTTATGAATATGGTATGCACCAATGATATAAACCGAATTTCTGCATACACGCATCCTTATGCAGAGGCTTTTGGTGAATATTGTTATTCAAACTTTTCAGAAGATGAATCAGCTTATGTCGATTGTCATATGGAAGTAAAAAACAGTATCGAAAAATTAAAGGAAGACGACATATTTTTCCTTGAAGATACCAAATGTGTTTTAGACCAGGTATATTATTCACCTGAAGATGTAGCTCCTGTAATTTCAGAGCTTGAAAGCTTTTTTGAAAGTGAAGGTATAAGTGAGAGTATCGAAGATTATGCATTTGTTGAGTTTGATGTAGAAAATAGCGATTGTTCTATAAATTTAGGTGTTGTTATGGTTCAAACTAAAACAGGGTGGTTCTTGTTGGCGATAGATACATAAGACTAAAGTGTTTTTATACAAAAATAATATTGTTATACAGATGTCATTAAAATCTCAGTCACTCTCTGAAAAGAGGGTGGCTGTTGTCATTTTCAACTAATATTTAAAGGAAAATTTTACTTTATAACAATTGAAATCATTTTAATTTATGATATACTGTTAAATGAAATAATCTGTGTTAGAAAAACGCAGTTGAAAGGATGATATTATTATGGCAGAGAACAGATTTCTCGGCGAATATCCCGTAATCGGTATTCGACCCATTATCGACGGCAGACGCGGTCCTCTCAAAGTTCGTGAGTCTCTTGAAGAACAGACTATGAATATGGCTAAAGCTGCTGCTGAGCTTTTCACAAAAAATCTTAAATATTCCAATGGTGAGCCCGTAAAGGTTGTTATTGCTGATACAACTATCGGTCGCGTTGCAGAAGCTGGTGCTTGTGCAGAAAAATTCCGTAAAGAAGGAGTTATGATTACTCTTTCCGTTACACCTTGCTGGTGCTATGGTTCTGAAACAATGGATATGGACCCCTCAACAATCAAAGGTGTTTGGGGCTTTAATGCAACAGAAAGACCCGGTGCAGTTTACCTTGCAGCAGTTCTTGCAGCACATGCACAGAAAGGTCTTCCCGCATTCGGTATCTATGGTAAAG
>JAZNUA010000059.1:0-8170 GCA_045592045.1 Congzhengia sp.
ATTCTTACCATATTATATAAAAATCCATCACCACGAATAGTCATTGTAACAATGTCATTTTCTAAGGTAAGATTACATTCATAAATAGTTCTTTCAAAGGTTTTTGCCTGACCGCCTTTTGACATAAAAGCAGAAAAGTCATGCTTTCCCACAAAAAAACCAGGACATTTTTTCATTTCTTCATAGTTTAGCGGATATTTGTATCTCCAGACATACGGCTCTTTGAAAACATCACCATATTTTGAAATATCTATCTGGTATTTGTAGGTTTTTGACTTGGCACTGTACCTGGAATGAAAACTCTCATCACAGTTTACTATAGATTTAACTTTGATGCCATCAGGTAAAACTGCATTTACACCTAACAAAATCCGTTCATTTTCTATGTCGGTATCAAAAAAAGAATGTGCCACATAATTCATAGCGTGCACACCGGAATCTGTCCTGCTTGCACCTACCATTTCTACAGGCTGACGCAAAATCACGGAAAAGGCCCTTTCTACTTCTTCTTGCACGGTACGGGCGTTTTTTTGTATCTGCCAACCCGAAAAATCTGTCCCTTTGTACATAAGGGTAATTTTGTGATTTTGACTCATATTTCCTCCAATTTAAAACACTGTATCAAGTATGATGACGCTGGCAAAAACTAACAAAAATATAAATCCACAATAAGTATCCATTTTTGTGAATTTTATTTCGTGCAGTCGTGTTCTGCCATCTCCGCCTGTATAACATCTGCTTTCCATAGCGAGAGCCAGATCATCGGCCCGTCTAAACGCACTTATAAATAGCGGAACCAATATAGGTATCAACGCTTTAGCTCTTTTAAAAATTGAGCCTGTATCGAACGATGCACCTCTGGCTTGCTGTGCCTTTATGATTTTGTCCGTTTCTTCAATCAAAATGGGAACAAATTTAATTGCTATACTCATCATCATGGCTAATTCGTGGGTCGGGAAACCTGCTTTAGAAAGTGGCTTTAATAGCTTTTCAATTCCATCTGTTAATGCCATAGGAGATGTTGTGTAAGTAAGTGCACTGCTTCCTATGATTAAGAGTATGAGTCTTATAGCCATTTTCGCAGCAATAATCAAACCCTCTACAGTTATTCCGACGGAATAGCCAAAAACCGGTAAATCTTTACCATCAGTTAAAAATAAATTTAATATTGCTGTAAATATTATTATAAACAGAATAGGTTTTAAACCTTTTAGGTACATTTTAATCGGCACTTTCGATAAAAACATAACAAACAAGGTAAAAACTATTATTAAAGCGTAGCTTTGGACAGATTGTGCAATAAAAATTGCAATAATATCTAATATGAATATAAGTATTTTTGTTCTTGGGTCCAATCTATGAAGAAGAGAGTTTACAGGAAAATACTGTCCCAATGTTATATCCTTAAGCATTCCCGTTTCCCTCCTTTAGCTTTTTAAAACAGTTAATCAACTCTTTTTTTGCATTTTCCACAGTGTATATGTGGCTATCTATATCAAGACCTCTGTTTATCAGCTCTTCAATCAAAATATTAACTTGAGGAACATCAAGCCCTATATTGCGCAATTCTTGTCCTCTGGCAAAAACTTTATGGACAGTACCATCTATAAATACTTTTCCTTCGTTCATAACGATAAGTCTGTCCGCTAATCTTGCGACATCTTCCATAGAGTGAGAAACTAAAATAACTGTCATATTTCTCTCTTTATGAATGGAACGAATCTGTGCAAGTATTTCTTCTCTTCCTGCAGGATCTAATCCAGCAGTTGGCTCATCTAAAACTAAAACAGCAGGTTGCATAGAGATAACACCTGCAATTGCTACACGGCGTTTTTGTCCACCTGATAAGTCAAATGGAGATTTGTCCAGAATGTCTTCTGTCAAACCTACGCAGCGAGCAGCGTCACGAACTCTTTTATCTATTTCTTCTTTATCAAGACCTAAATTAGTAGGTCCGAATGCAATATCTTTATACACTGTTTCTTCAAAAAGCTGATGCTCAGGATATTGAAATACTAATCCTACATCGCATCTTATTTTTGTAAGTTCCTTACCTTTTGCATCTGTAGATTGATTATTTATAACCACACTACCAGACTGTGGCTTTAAGAGTCCGTTTAAATGCTGAACCAAAGTTGATTTTCCGGAGCCTGTGTGACCGATTAATCCAACAAATTCACCATCTTCAATTGTAATGTTTATATTGTCTAAGGCCTTTCTTTCAAAAGGGGTTTTTGGCATATAAGTATAATCAAGATTAGTAATTTTAATTGCCACTCTGTACGCTCCTAACATAGTCCATAATCATATCTGCACATTCTTGTACTGTTAATACATCAAAATCTATATCAAATCCATCCCTGTTAAGTTCATAAGCAAGCTCTGTAACCTGAGGAACATCAAGACCGATATCTTTCATAAGTTCTACTTGTGAAAAAACCTTACGAGGAACATCGTTCATAATAATTTTTCCGTCATCCATAACAATTACGCGGTCTGCCATTGCCGCTTCATCCATATAATGAGTTATAAGCACGACTGTCATATTTTCCTGAGTTTTTAGCTTCAGGATTGTTTCCATAACTTCTTTTCTGCCCATAGGGTCCAACATTGCAGTAGGCTCATCCATCACTATACAATCAGGGTGCATAGCAATAGCGCCTGCTATTGCCACTCTTTGCTTTTGCCCTCCGGACAGCAAGTGTGGCGCGTGATTTCTGTAATGATACATATCAACAGTTTTTAGTGCATCATCCACTCTCTTTCTGATTTCATCAGACGGAATACCTAAATTTTCAGGAGCAAATGCAACATCCTCTTCTACAACATTTGCAACAATTTGGTTATCCGGATTTTGAAACACCATGCCGATTTGACGGCGGATTTCCCAGATCTTATCTTCATCTTTTGTGTTAATTCCATTTGCATATACATTGCCTCCTAAAGGCAACAATAAACCATTAAAATGCTTGGCAAGTGTGGATTTTCCGCAACCATTATGCCCTAAAATTGCTACAAACTCACCTTTTTTTATATTTAAATTTAGATTATCCAAAACAGTGTCTATCTTTTTTACACCGTTATCATATGAATAAAATACTTTCTCTGTCTTTAACATTAAATCACCTGATTATCTGATTTGTCCATTACCATAAATAATGTATTTTTCCGTTGTTAATTCACGAAGTCCCAATGGTCCTCTTGCATGAAGTTTTTGGGTACTGATACCAATTTCTGCTCCAAAACCAAACTCAAAGCCATCAGTAAAGCGTGTAGATGCGTTAATATATACCGCTGCAGAATCAATTTCTGATAAAAATCTTTGAGATTTTTCATAATCTGAAGTAATAATTGATTCGGAATGCTTGGTACTGTATTTGTTTATGTGGTTTATTGCTTCATCAATACCAGACACTATTTTTACTGAAATTTTGTAATCTAAGTATTCAGTTTTAAAATCCTCATCGGATGCAGGAATTATATCGGGTACGATTTTACAACTTTTATCGCAACCGAAAATCTCTACATTATGCTCTTTTAATTTTTTACAAATTACAGGCAAAGCATCGTTCGCTATATCTTCATCTATTAGCAAAGACTCACACGCGTTACAAACAGATACTCTTGTTGTTTTGGCGTTTTCTATTATATTTACTGCCATATTAAGTTCTGCGCTTTTTTCTACATAAATATGGCAATTTCCTGTACCTGTTTCAATAACGGGAACTGTAGCTGTGTTTACCACTGTTTTAATCAAACCGGCACCGCCACGAGGTATTAAAACATCAATATATTCATTAAGACGCATCATATCAGTAGCAACTTCACGCGATGTATCTTCAACGAGTGAAATCGCATTTTCAGGTACACCGACATTTTTTAGTGCTTGTCTCATAATGCTTGTAAGAATTATATTTGAGTTTATAGCTTCACTGCCGCCACGCAAAATACAAGCGTTAGAAGTTTTCAGGCATAGAGCCGCTGCATCTACCGTAACATTTGGGCGTGCTTCATAAATAATGCCTATAACACCTAAAGGAACGCGTTTTTTTCCTATAAGTAAGCCGTTTGGACGCTCTTTCATTTCGGAAACTTCACCTACAGGGTCAGGAAGATTATTTACCTGTCTAACCCCTTCTGCCATTTGCATTATGCGTTCTTCGGTAAGTTTTAATCTATCATAAAAATTTGCTTTCGCTTCATCTTTTAACAGATTGCCCAAATCCTTTTTGTTTTCGGTTAAAATTTTATCTGTGTTTTTAATCAATTCATCAGCGATAGCATTAAGAGCTTTAGTTTTCAATTGACTATCTAACTTCAATAAGAGAAAACTTGCATTCTTCGCTGCTATACCAACAGAATTTAAATCGTACATATTCTCGCCTCTTTATTTTATTGGTTTAAATCTGGTGCAAATCGCATCGCCTGACAAAATATCATATATTATTTTAGGATTTTTGCCATTGGCGATAACCATTTCAATTCCGGCATCCATTACTTGTTTTGCGGCAATAAGCTTAGTTGTCATACCACCTGTGCCACGAGATGTTCCCTCACCACCAGCTGATGACATTATCTCATCTGTAACATTCATTACCACATTGACAAGTTTGGCATCTGTGTATTTTGCAGGATTTTTATCATATAATCCATCAATATCTGAAAGTAATATTAAAATGTCCGCATCAATCAATTCCGCTACGACGCCCGATAATGTATCATTGTCGCCAAATTTTATTTCCGCAGTGGAAATTACATCGTTTTCGTTAATTATCGGCACAACGCCCCATTTGAAAAGTGTATTAAAAGCATTTATTGTATTTTCTTTTCGCTCTTCGTTATCCAAGATGTTTTTTGTTAATAAAAGCTGTGCTACATCTTTTCCGTATTCTGTAAAGAATTTCCCGTAAAGACTCATAAGCTCACTTTGTCCTACCGCTGATGCCGCTTGTTTTTCTGGCGTCGTCTTTGGGCGTTCGTTAAAACCTAACTGGCTCATTCCTACAGCAATAGCACCACTGGTAACCAAAGCAATTTCGCAACCGCTGTGGCAAAGGTCTGATATGACCTGAGCTAATAATTCAATCTGTCTTATATTAATTTTTCCTGTATCGTATGTTAAGGAGGATGTACCTACCTTTATGACTATTCTTTTGTAATTCATCATTACTCTCCTGCATTATTTATCTCTATACCATAAATTTCAGGTAAGCTTTTGATTGTAGATGTCTTTATTTCTATAGAATCACCATATAGCAGTTGAACACCGCTTTCTGTAAAAAATCCTGTATTTGTATTTTTTCCTTTTATATCCACTAAAACAGTTACCGTAAATCTGTCCGGCACTTCTGCTTTGACAATTTCTCCGTTTTCAAGAACCATATTCTGCATAAATGATTCAGAAGAAATATCTCTAACCTTACCAATATACTTTGATTCTGTATCTGTGGTATACATTTCATCGCCCTTTAACAATGCATCCCTCGTCATACTTCGTACACCTTTGAGCTTTAAAGTCAAAGTGGCAGACTCCATTGGATTATCGGACAACAATGCTAAATTAGAATTAGTATCCATCTTATCGCTTTTCAATCTGGAAACAGTGATATAAGAGCCTAAAATGCCGATTATTACAACAAGTATAACGCATATATCGATAATACTTACTTTTCCGAAAAATTTTCCTTGCTTATTTATAATCATTACTCTTGCGCCCCCTTGCTGTTTTCTACAGCTTCAACATCAACTATGACACTTTTAACAAAAGAATTCCCAATGTTCATATCAAGTGTCTTTCCTACCAAAAGTCCTATATCGTCGATAGCTATACCGTTGTCTTTTATGTTTCCTACCGCAGAAATTTCGACTGATAAGGTGATTTTGTCTGGAATTTCACTCATTACAAATATTTTATCATTTTTGTTTTCTGTATATATTTTATATGGTTTTTCAGTTATGTTTAAAACAGTTCCCATACTTGCTGAGCTCGTTGATTCAAAAACTAAATCGCCTTCTTTTATATAATTTAAAATTTCTGTATCCTGATTTTCTATTTCAACAACATACTTTATATTTGCTACAGAATCCTGATTCGACTGCTGAACTTTTTTCGAAATTTTAAACACTCCGAACGCAACTATAAAAATTAAAATAATAACACATAAA
Source organism: Congzhengia sp. (assembly GCA_045592045.1). Classification (GTDB taxonomy): domain Bacteria; phylum Bacillota; class Clostridia; order UBA1381; family UBA9506; genus Congzhengia. The sequence goes on from JAZNUA010000059.1 coordinate 6,166, forward strand.
ACATCTATAATGTTAGGTTTTTTATTTTTCATTTGTAACCTCCAGGTAAAATTTTTGAAGATTTTCTACCATTATTTTAGCGGTAAAATTGCTGTAAAACATATTTTTTGAAATATTTGAGCATTTTTCATAAAGTTCTTTATCATCGTTCATTTTAATAAATGCCGCTGTCAAACCATATATATCTTCATATTCAACAAGTAAACCATTTTCCATATGTTTAATCAACTGAGGATTACCTCCGACATTTGTAGCTATAGTCGGAATTCCCAAGCTCATGGCCTCTAAAATAGCCAGGCTCATAGCTTCAGAGCTTGAGGATATTACATTTACATCAGTAATATTTAAAAATTCAGCAGTATCCTTTACATATCCTGTAAATATTATTTCAGGTGTATCCTTAGCTAACTCTTTCAGTTCGTTATTCAAGCTGCCGTCACCGACTATCAAAAAGTATCCCTTGTATCCTTTTGATAAATATTCTTTTGCAGCGTTTATGAAATATTTATGCCCTTTAACTTCTTCAAGCCTTGCAAATACACCAAAAACAGTTCCGTCTTTTATGTTAAGCTTTTCTTTCAGTTTTGATTTTTCTTCTTCATTACGCGTTGGAACAGGCTCGACACCGTTATATATTGCTTTTATTTTTTGCCGTTTTATTCTGCAATCTTTTAAATTCTCTTTAACTGCATCAGATACTGCAATGTAATAATCACAAAGTCGATTATTAAGTATCCCTTTTAAGTATGCAACCGGACCGTAGCCCACACCCTCAATGCAGTGTCTTGTGGCTATAATTGTTTTAATTTTAGCTTTTTTACCTGCTATACGAGCCGATAAAGACGCGTGAGTATGGAGAATATCGAATTTCTCTTTTTTGAATAACTGCGTCAATAGCCTAACACACTTTTTATCAAAAGATTTGTTTGCCATATATGGCACTTCATAAATATCTACATCCTGATAAACAGCTATAAATTCCAGCAGCATACTTCCTTTGGGAATAACTACTGATACTTTGAATTTTTCTCTGTCAAAGTATTTTAGGTAATTTAAAAGGTACCGTCCAGCACCGCCAATGTTTGTATCGGATATAACCTGACAGATTTTTATCATATTGTACCTCCCTTGTCTGCTTTACAAATCTGACTGCCGGAAATTGCAATTGCAATTATTATCCAGAAAATCATCAAAATTTTATAATTGTACCATACATAGTCGGTAAGACCCTGGAATATAAAACCTAAAAATCCTGTCCCTATTGCAACAATGATTTTTGACACATCAGATTTTCTGAAATTTCTCACGATAGTTGTAGAAAATACATTTCTCAAAAATGTTAAAATCAAGCCTATAAGTGCAGATATTCCAATAATACCCGTTTCTACCATTGTTTGCAAATATAAATTATGAGAATGTAAAGCAAACTTTGCACCGGATAATGCATACGATGGATATATTGTCGTATAGGCATCTGTACCGATACCTATTCCGCTTATTCCGAAGTCTTTAATCATTTCAGCAGAAGCTTTCCAAATTGAAACACGATATGCCGTAGAAGTATCTGCTGTATTGCCTATACTTATAAATCTTTCTATAATTGCCGTATTGCCTGTTATATACAGTATCAAAGGTACCATTAAAACTAATAACACACCCGCAAATAGAAAACGCCTGTCATATATTATCAAAAACAAAGCTATTGATATAAGCATACCAAGCCAAGCGCCTCTGGACCATGTAAAAATCATACATACAATTAAACAAACAAAAAACAGTGTGTAAATCACCTTATGACCATCTTTTGCTTTATTCCATAAAAGAGCTAGTGAAACAGGTATTGTCAACACTAAAAATTCTCCCAAAACATTAGGATTGTTAAAAAATGAATATACTCTCAATTTTATATCTTCAAACATATTTTCATCAATCCAGCTTTCCGCTGAAGAAACTCCAAAAAAGTTCTGAAAAATCCCGTAAGCACCTACAATAAATGCCGAAGTAA
>JAZNUA010000060.1:0-20116 GCA_045592045.1 Congzhengia sp.
CATTAACTTTATGAAGAGCGCAATTATTATGGCGGATAAGGTTACCACCGTATCAAGGACATATTCTCATGAGATCAGACATGCTTATTTTGCCCATGGATTGCATGATATTTTAAAAGAGAACGAATACAAAATTGCAGGCATTGTCAATGGCATTAATACGGAGATTTATAATCCTGCAAAGGATCCGCTGATTTTTGAAAATTATACAGCATCTGACCTGACCGGCAAGGCAAAAAATAAAGAAGAAATTCAGAAAATGCTCGGACTTCCCGTATGTCCTGATGTGCCGATGGTAGCAATGATTTCAAGATTGGTAGGTCATAAGGGGCTTGACCTTGTGGAATATGTTATGTGTGAACTTATGCAAAGAAATCTGCAGTTTGTGGTCATTGGAACAGGAGATGCAAAATACGAAGAAATGTTTCATTTTAACGCCTATGTTCATCGTGACAAAATGTCTGTAAACATTATGTTTAATCCGGAACTTGCAAATAAGCTATATGCAGCAGCAGATATGTTTTTGATGCCATCTAAAAGCGAACCTTGCGGACTTTCTCAATTGATTGCAATGCGCTATGGAACTGTGCCCATTGTTCGTGAAACCGGCGGTCTGGTCGACACAGTTCCGCCCCTTGACATTGAAACTCTTGAGGGAAGAGGCTTTACCTTCAAAGGTTATAATGCCCACGATATGCTCGGCGCCATTGACCGCTGCATAGAATTTTATGGCAATCGTAAAAAATGGGAAATGCACATTAAAAATCTTATAAATTTTGACAGTAGTTGGAAAAACTCAGTTGTTGAGTATTTAAATATATATCAGGATTTAACAAGATAGGGGAATAAAATGGAAAAGAAAAGTTCTACAGCACCAACAAAGAAAAAAACACCAGCGTCTGTTTCCAAATCAGTAAAGCAGGAAACAGCCCCAAAAAAAACTGTAAAAGAAAACACCGAAATTCAGATGCTTTCTAATGCATGTGCAAGACTTTTTGGCTGCGACATCAAAGAAGCCACATCTTTGCAGATGTATAAATCACTCTGCAGTGTTGTGCAGGAACTTCTTGCAGCAAAACGGAAAAAATTTCATGAAAAGTACCGAAATAATGGCGACAAACAGGTTTATTATATGTCTATGGAATTTTTGGTTGGCACATCGCTTCGCAACAACTTGTACAACCTTGGGGTAGAAGAGGAATTTAAAAAAGCCGTAAAAAAATGCGGATTTAACATTCAAGATTTGTATGATTTAGAGCCGGATGCAGGTCTTGGAAATGGTGGACTTGGCCGTCTCGCTTCTTGCTATCTTGACTCCATGACAAGTGTCGGTATTCCCGGAACGGGGTTTTCAATCCGTTATGAATTTGGTATTTTCAGACAGAAAATAGTAGACGGATGGCAAATGGAATTTCCGGACGATTGGCTCAGTATGGGTGATGTGTGGCTGAACCCGAGAGAAGACGAAGCCGTAGAAGTAAAGTTCGGCGGCGAAGTAAATGGCTGGGACGACAATGGAAAGTTTAAGGTTGCACACACAAACTACAACTCTGTGATTGCTGTACCTTACGATATGTATGTTTCAGGGTATGACACAGATGCGGTGAATAAACTTGTTCTCTGGAGCGCCAAATCTGCAAATCGTTTTGATATGTCTGCTTTTTCCCGTGGTGATTACGCAAAATCTCTGGAAGAAAACACCATGGCAGAAGTTATCTCTAAAGTTCTTTACCCTGCCGACAATCACATTGCAGGAAAAATCTTAAGACTCAAACAGCAGTATCTGCTTGTGTCGGCATCGCTTCAAAGCATCGCCAAGAGTCATTTAAAACACTACGGCACATTAGATAACCTTTCAGAAAAAGTTGCAATTCATATTAACGACACCCATCCGGCTCTTTGTGTGCCGGAACTTATGCGCATTCTAGTGGATGAATATGATTATGGATGGGACCATGCATGGAAAATTACTTGCGAAACGCTGACCTATACCAATCACACTGTTATGAGTGAGGCGCTGGAACGGTGGAACGAAGGTCTTTTTAAGGAACAGTTGCCAAGAATTCATCAGATTGTATGCGAAATCAATCGTCGCTTGGTAGCAAAACTTCAAATGATTTATCCAGGAGATGTTGCAAAGATTGATTATATGGCGGTAATTGCCCACGGAGAAGTCCGCATGGCAAATCTTTGTCTTGCTGCCTGTCACAAGGTAAATGGCGTTTCAAAACTGCATAGTGAAATTCTAAAAACGGGTATTTTCCGTGATTATTATAATATCGATAATGATAAGTTCACAAATGTAACCAATGGTATTGCATACAGAAGATGGCTCTGCCAGGCAAATCCTGAGCTTACTGCATATATTACAGAGTTAATTGGTGACGATTTTCAGCACGACGCCAAAAAGCTCGAAAAACTTTTAAAATATGCCGACGACAAAGAGATATTAAACAGACTTTGTAAAATCAAGCATAAAAACAAGGTTCGACTTGCAAATTATATTGCAGAGGCAAACGGAATTCACATTGATCCTGATTCTATGTTTGATATTCAGGTGAAGCGTCTTCATGAATATAAGCGTCAGCTTTTAAATGTGCTTCATATTTTGTACCTTTACAATAAAATTAAAAACAATCCGGACGGTGACTATGTACCAAGAACCTTTATATTTGCCGCAAAGGCATCGGCAGGCTATGTCATGGCAAAACAGATTATTCGTTTGATTGTTGCCGTTTCGGATATGGTAAATTCTGACCCCGTTGTTCGCGACAAAATGAAGGTTGTCTTTATTGAAGATTATAAGGTTTCTCTTGCTGAAATCATTATTCCTGCAGCGGATATTTCCGAACAGATTTCCATTGCGGGAAAAGAAGCATCAGGAACGGGCAATATGAAACTTATGATTAACGGTGCTGTAACATTAGGAACGCTGGATGGTGCAAATGTTGAAATTCATGAGCAGGTAGGGGACGAAAATATGTTTCTTTTCGGTCTTCGCGCCGATGAGGCAGAAAATCTTTGGAGAAAGGGCTATCGTCCCATGGATTATCTAAACAACAACCCTGACCTAAAAGCTACTATTGATATGCTGACATCAGGTGCTTTGGGTGTTAAATTTGAGGATATCAGGCGGTCACTTCTTACTAACGATTTTGGTGTCGCAGACCAGTATATGATTCTGGCAGACTTTGCAGATTTCGTAAGGGCCCACGAAGAAGCAGAAAAAGCGTACCGTTCAAAGCTTGATTTTGCCCGTATGTCTTTGGTTAACATTGCAAAGGCGGGAGTTTTCTCTTCGGACAGGGCGATTAAAGAATATGCAGACAATATCTGGAATATAAAGTGCTGAAATTTCTGGCATAAGACGAAAAACTCTTATGCCAGAACACTTGTTATGCGGTGAGAATTATGCGAATCTTATATAACAGCAAAAATGAATATTATAAGCACCCCTTTGGTTGCCTAAGGCAGAATGAATTATGTATTTTGCACATTAAAATTCCCACAAACTGCCAGACTGAGCAAGTTTTTCTTTGTATTCACACAGAAAACGGCTTTCAAATGACAGTGCCATTTGCCCATGTGTATACAGACGGTGATTATGAGGTGTATCAGGCAGAATTTTCTCTTTTTGCCTGCGGCCTTTATTTTTATTATTTTCATATCACCACTAAAAACGAGTCCTTTGACTTGTTTAAACGAGGTGATGATACCAACATTGCTCAGGGGGACTTATGGCAAATAACTTGCTTTGATAAGGACTATGATACGCCCAATGATTTTAAGGGAAGGGTGATGTACCAGATTTTTCCTGATAGATTTGCAAGGGCGGGGGATGTTAATCCTAAGGGGAAACTTTTGCCCTATGAATTGCATGAAGATATGAATGATACGCCGATATATTTGCCGGACGAAAACGGGAGAATTACCAACAATGATTTCTTTGGCGGAAATTTGCCGGGTATCACAAAAAAACTTCCGTATCTGAAAAGTATGGGGGTAGGCATTCTATACCTTAATCCCATATTTATGGCATATTCAAACCATCGCTATGACACGGCAGATTATAAAAAAATTGACCCCCTGCTTGGAACGGAGAAAGACTTCAAAACTTTGTGCCAGGAGGCACACAAGCTTGATATCAAAATTATTCTCGACGGCGTGTTTTCCCATACGGGCAGTAACAGTATCTATTTTGATGCAGAACACATTTTTGGAAATGGTGCCGTGAGCAATCCGGATTCGCCATACAGAGACTGGTTTCAATTCGAGGAATATCCTCACAGATACACTTCATGGTGGGGAATTGACACCTTGCCCTGCGTGGATGAGCTGAACCAAAGCTATATGGACTATATCATACATGCAGAGGATAGCGTGATTTGCCATTGGTTAAGACTTGGGGCAGACGGGTTTCGCCTGGATGTTGCAGATGAACTTCCGGATGAGTTTATTTCGGCATTTCATAAGAAATTAAAAGAAATCAATCCCAATGCCATTCTTTTAGGCGAAGTGTGGGAGGATGCGTCTAACAAAATCAGTTATGGCAAACGGAGAACATATTTTTCAAATAAAGAATTAGATTCTGTTATGAATTATCCGTTTAAAAAGGCTATTTTTGAATTTGTAACGGGAAAAATCACGGGAAAAAGCTTTGAAGAAAGCATTATGACAATAGTAGAAAATTATCCTCGTCCGGTACTGGATTGCCTTATGAATCTGCTTTCCACCCACGATACGCCAAGGGTGATTACAGCTCTTTCTGGCAAAGGTGAGGGAATGAGTAAAACGGAAAAAGCAATGTTCAGGTTGAGTGGTGATGAACTTAAAAGGGCGCTTGACCTTTCAAAAGTTTGTGCACTTCTTCAATTTACTCTCCCCGGAACCCCGTCTATCTATTATGGCGACGAAATCGGGATGCAAGGGTTTGAAGACCCGTTGAACAGATGCTTCTATCAGTGGAATGACCAAAATGCATCCTTACAGAACTTTTATAAAAAGTTGGCATTTCTCAAAAATGAAAACAATGCCATAAAGTGCGGAGATATTGTCTTTGAGGAGTTTGGCGAAAAGTTTATAAAGTTCGCCCGCAAAAGTAAAAATGAAAAGGTATATGTTGCCGTATCTGTGGGAGAAACACTTAAGTACAACGGGAAAACTTTACTGGAAGTTTCCACAGAAAACATCTGCGCAGTGATTTATGAAGATAATGAATAAAAGCCCCTTTTTTAAGCAGAAAAATGCTTTGAAAAAGAGGCATTTTATGTAGAAAATATCTTGCACAGAAAAAGATGTTGTGATATACTTAACATCAAGGATTAGCTTTATTGATGATTAAATTTAAGCCAAACTTCACAGACTATCAAAAAGGAGTGATGTCTGTGTGTACGGCAATTTCTGTTACGGTCGGTTACAATTATTTTGGAAGAAATCTTGATTTTGAGCTCTCTTTTGGAGAAAAAGTTATAATTACCACGAGAAATTTCGAATTCTCTTTTCGAAATGGTAAAACGATAAAAAAACATTTTGCAATAATCGGGATGGGCATTGAAGGTGAAAATTTCCCACTGTACTTTGACGCAACAAACGAAAAGGGACTTAGTATAGCAGGGTTGAATTTTCCCGATAATGCAAAGTATATGGACAAAATAGATGGTGCAGATAATATCGCATCATTTGAGTTTATTCCCTGGATTTTAACGCAATGTGAAACGGTTGCTGATGCCTGCAGATTGCTTAAAAAAATCAATATAACAAATGAAGCGTTTAACGAAAAACTTGCACCGTCGCCTCTGCATTGGATAATTGCAGATAAAATCGAAACGGTGGTTGTAGAGCAGACAAAAGACGGCATCAGAGTTTTTAAAAACCCCGTTGGAGTTTTAGCCAACAACCCGACCTTTGATGTGCAGATGTTCAATCTCACAAACTATATGTCAACCACAGCAGAAGAAACAAAGAATGTCTTTTCGGATAAAGTTGATTTAAAACCTTATTCGAGAGGGATGGGAGGAATCGGTCTGCCTGGGGATTTGTCTTCGGCGTCAAGATTTGTAAAAACAAGTTTTTTAAAACTCAATTCTGTTTTTGGAAAAACCGAAAATGAGATAATAAATCAGTTTTTTCATATTCTCTATTCAGTATATCAGATAAGGGGTGCAGTAAAGGTGGGAGGTGAGTATGAGATTACTCATTACACATCCTGCTGCAATACAGATAAGGGGATATATTACTATACAACATATAACAACTCACAAATCAATGCCGTATCTCTTTTTAGTGAGAATTTAGAAAGTGATAAACTGATATGCCATGACTTGATTTTAGAACAAAAAATCCTGCTTCAAAATGTGCCGGATCAGTATTAAAATCAGAAAATAAAAAGGCGATATTTTTTCCGCCGGGCGTTGTATTGCTGGAAGAAATTATCAAATTATTCAAATACGATTAAACTTAAATGTACATCCCTTGTGTGACAAGGATTGTTAAGAGAAAGGAGCATAAGTGTAAATGAATAAAAAATTTATAAATGAGATGGATTGTTTCTTAGAGGAATATTATAAAAATAATAAAAATTCGGGGTGCTTGAGAGTAACATTAAAAGATGAGGTCATTTATGAAAAATTTATAGGCTATGCAGATATTGAGAATAAAGTAGAATTCACAAATAAGTCTATGTTTACTTTATATTCTCTTTCAAAACCGTTTTGTGCAATAGGTCTTATGAAGCTGAAAGACAAAGGATTGATTGATATAAATCGTCATCCTGGTGTGTATTTGAACGAGGCAAAGGGCTTTCCTGATGAATTGACAATAAAGCATTTGTTGCAGCATGTAAGCGGTGTTCCGGATTTTGATAATGATACTGATTTTATGGAAAAGTATGAAGGCGAAACATCCGAACAGCTACGAAATAATTTGTTGCTGTTAACTAAAGAAAATATGCTGTTTGCACCTGGTACAAAACACAATTACACAAACACTAATTTCATTATTTGTGCTTTGATTATTGAAAGCGTTTCAGGCATGGAATATGCCGAGTATATGAAGAAAGAAGTTTTTGAACCTTTAGGTATGCAGGATACATATATTTATAGTAAAAAACTTGGTTCAAACGGATTGGTTAAAGGCTATGAAATGACAGAAAATGGTATAGCCCCAATTGAAAGAGCAAAGGAATGGATTTTAGGAGGAGCTGATGTTGTTTCCACAATAGATGATGTTTACTGCCTTAATAAAGCCATAAAAAATAAATTGCTTTTAAGTTCAGAGTCGTGGGATGAAATCCTTACTCCAAATCCGCTCAATTCCATGGGATTAGGATGTAGAATCAATGAGTGGCATGGCAAAGAACGCATTGTGCACAACGGTGGTTGGTACGGATTTCGCACAATGCATGTGCAACTGCCAAAATATGATTTTGACATCATTCTTTTGTTAAATTCCGGATGGGGATATCCAAGAGAAGATATTATTGAAGCGGTTCACAATGCATACTATGGAAACAATGCATTGAAGAGTGATGAACTGAAAATGGATGAGGGATATATTAAATAGCAATAATTTAAGTGTCTAATATAAAGAGCAGTCCTCCATAAGCATTGAATTATGGGAGACTGCTCTAATCTTTTATTAGACGATATTATTTCATTAACAGCTCTTAAAATTTGTGTGTGTCACCTTCTGCTGTAATTCTTTTTTTATATTCACTGGGCAGACAGCCATAGTATTTTTTAAACGCATTACAAAAACTGTTTATTGAATCATATCCCACCAGTGTTGCAATTTGTGTTATTGTCATTTTTTTATTTTTCATATATGTTGCAGTAAGATTCATTCTTTTTTTTAAAATTATTTCGCTCAGATTTAAACCGTATCTTTCCTTTATTATTCTTGCGGTCTGTCTTTCGGAGAGGTTTAATTTTTTTGCGATAATAGATAAAGTAATATTTTCTCTATAATAATTATGTATGAGATGGTCTATTTTAATTTGTCTGCTGACATTGGAGTCTGTGGATTTTATTTCAGATGGAATTTTGGGAATTGCATCTATTTTTATAAGTACTTCCATAAGAAATTCATGGAAATATCTTGAAATTATAAACAGATTCCCAGAATAAATACTTGCCATCAACAGCTCAATAACTTTTGTAATCTTTTTAAAATTCTTTATATGTATATATGGTTTTGAAAATGCCTTGACAAGCGTATCATATAGTATGTAGTTAGTTTTCAGTTTATTTTTTTTAAATGAAAAGTTAAAACAAATAGCAGACGAAGAAAATCTCATTGCCTGATGATTTGTTGGCGGAAGTATTATAGTCAGATCATTTTCTTTAAGGTTAATAGAATCTCTTTCAATGTCTATCTGTAATTCTTCATAAAGATTAAAGAAAACTTCAATAAAGGGGTGCATATGATAGTTATTAGCTTTTTCTTCACTTGAAGCTTCAATACGGGAAGGTTTCGTATCAGTTGTATTATGAAGAAGATGTATGGAAAAACTTACATCCTCGATATTGAAGGAAATTTCGTTGTAATCATATTTATAAATCTGCTCATTGTCTAAAAATTCTTTCAAATTACTCACCTCAAATAATAATATATCACAAATTGGTTTTTTTGTCTACAAAAAACACAAAATACAGACATTATTAGCTCAAAAATGTCTGTAAACTGATAGTTTTTTATAGAGAAAAAGTGTAATATTTATCATGAGTGTAGAAATGAAATGACAAGCAGAGGATATTTTTTTGCACAACAAGTTAGGTTAAGGCTTAAAAGCAGTATTGTTTAGGGAGGAATACATATGGATATTTTTAGCTTAAAAGGTAAGGTAGCTGTAATAACAGGCGGTGCAGGTCTTTACGGAAAACAGCTTGTAAAGGGTCTAGCAATGGCAGGAGCCACAGTGTATATGATTTCAAGAAATGTAGCAAAGAACGAGATAGTTGCAAATGAATTTAACCACATGGGCTATAATGTAAAAGTGGGCTATCTTGACCTGGCTGATGAAGACAGCATAAATAATATTTGTGAAGAGATTTACAAGGCTGAAGGCAAGGTGGATATCCTTGTTAATAATTCAGTTTTAAGAACAATGAGTGGTTATTCTGATACAAAAGAAAACTTTGAAAAAAGTATGGCAGTAAATGCAACAGGATTATTTTTAATAAGCAGAGCTTTTGGTAATAGAATGGCACAGGCAGGTTCTGGCTCTATCATCAATATAGGCTCTTATATGGGGTTACTTGGTCCTGACTATTCTTTGTATGAAGGAACTGGAATGAACGAAGATGGGGTAATACCTGACTACTTTTTTCATAAAGGCGGCATGACAAACTATACCAGATATCTTGCCAGTCACTATGGAAAACATGGTGTAAGATGCAATGTACTGGAGCTTGGTGGTTTATATGACGGCAGTCAGCCTGAACTATTCGTAGAAAGATACAACAAAGCAACATGTTTAGGACGAATGGCCAATGACACAGATATTATTGGTGCTCTTATTTTTCTTGCATCAGATGCGTCTGCTTATATAACAGGTGCAGTTATACCTGTTGATGGAGGATATACCGCAAAATAAGATGATGATAACCTTAATATAAAAGCGTTGCTGTATAAAGGAGGCACTTTGTAATGCAAAGTATATTTAAAAAGAATACAGAAGTTTCAAAAATGACATTAGGTACGGTGCAGCTCGGCATGAGTTATGGTGTCAATAATACCTCTGGTGTTCCGTCATTAGAACAAAGCTTCTCCATTTTAGACGAGGCGTATGATGGTGGCGTAACCGTATTAGATACATCAGATGATTACGGAAAAAGTGAAGAGGTAATAGCTGAGTATTTAAAGAAAAATCCGTCTAAGCACTTTGAAATCTGTACAAAGTTTAACATAAAAAAAGAAGACGACATAGATGTATATAAAACTATAAGAGCATTTGCTGAAAGGTCTATGGCGAAGCTCGGCATCGATGCAATACCGATTTTTATGAGCCATACTGAGCAGAATTATATTGATTATAAAGATGAGCTCGTATATGCACTTGAAAAATTAAAAAAAGAAGGGCTTATAAAAAATTGCGCAATGTCTTTATCAAACAAGGAATATCTAAAGGATATTGTAGATTGCGATGGGTTTGATGCAGTTCAGATTCCGATGAATATTCTGGACAATGGACCTATTCAAAACGGTCTTATAAAAAAGATGGAAGAAAAGGGAATGCTTGTCTTTGTAAGAAGCGTATATCTTCAAGGATTGTTTTTTAAGAGTGTTGAAGAATTAAAAGCCACCGACAATTCCATACTGTCTAGTGCAGCGCCATTGGTAAGCAGAATAAATGAAATCGCATCTGATTTGAACATTACTGTTGCACAGCTCGCATTATCATTTATAAAAGATACCACAGGAGTTGATTCTTTAGTTGTTGGAAGTGAAACATCCCAACAGGTAAGACAAAATGTAGAAATGTTTAATGCGCCAAAACTAAGTAATGATGTATATGATATGATTTTGTCGGAATTTGATAATGTAGAGCCAAGCATAATATCGCCTTGGCTATGGAATAAATAAAATTCATCAGGAGGTACAATTATGAAAGTTGTTAATTCATCAGTTATATACGAAAATCCGCTACCACAGTTAAAATCTGTTATTTCTGGATTCCCCTATCTTTGTAAGATTAGTGATGGAACTATACTTGCATCTCACGCAATGGGTGAGGCATTTGAAAGTGTTGACATGACAAATCATATTTCAAAGAGCTTTGATATGGGCAAAACTTGGGAAAAACCATACAAAATGTTTCATGAAGACAATGGTGGAATACAGATTTCCGATTGTTGTAAAATTTCAAAGATTGGAGATCAGAAGTTAATTGCCTTGGGATATAGTTTTGAAAGGAGCAATCCTGAACTTCCGTTAGGAAATCCAAAAACAGGAGGATTACTTGACGATGAGGTGTTTTACAGCATATCAGATGACAATGGCGAAACCTGGTCTAAGAGAAAAGCAATCAACACAATATGGGGACCTCATGTAGAGGCTTCTGCTCCAATAACTGTTTTACAAGATGGAAGCTGGGCATCTCCAATTACCTGCTTTGGCGATTGGGATGGAAATATTCATGGTGAAGTTTGCGGAAGATTACTTCGCAGTTATGATAATGGAAATACTTGGTCAGACGATGTCAAATGTATGGATTTTGGCAGTGATGACATAACATGCTTTGAGCAGAGAATATGCCAGCTTGATAATGGCACTATCGTGACAATTGGCTGGAATGAAAATACAAAAACCGGAGAGCTTTATAATAATCACTATACCGTTTCAACAGATAATGGTAAAACATTTTCTAAACCGGCAGATACCGGTATACATGGACAAGCATCATCAGTTTGTGCAATAGGCGGAAATAAACTTCTGGCAACTTGTGCATTGAGAAGAGATGTTGCTAATCCCGGTGTATATGGATATATTGTTGAAATTTCAGACAGTGGCGAGTGGAATATAATTGACGAAGCAATGCTTTGGCAACCGTCATTGCCAATTAAAGCAGATGGAAATATGGCACAAATTTTCGCATTTTTAAAATTTGGACAACCAAGCGCAATTATGCTTGATAGCAATAATGCACTTATGTGTCATTGGATATGTGAAGACGGAATATATAAAACTGTTTGCACTCATATAGAACTTTAATATATTTATTAAGTAAATATTTATCTTAGAAAGGATGATTATAAATGGGAACACTTAAAAATGGATTTTATACGGCACTTGGCACGCCTTTGGATGAAAATGGAAATGTAGTAAAGGAATCTTTAAAAAAACACATTGAGCAACAGATAGAAGCAGGAGCATCAGGACTTTTGCTTATGGGAAGCATGGGAATAGAAGCTTTTATTAAAACATCATCATATGCAGATATTGTTAAAACTGCTGTTGAAGCAGTAGATGGCAGATTGCCGCTATTCGTAGGCGCTATGGACTGTTCCGTAGCAAAGGTTATGGAAAAAATCGAGCTTATGGGCGACTGTAAAATAGATGGTGTTGTGCTTACGGCGCCATTCTATGGTGTTGCAAATGATGAAATGGCAATAAATTTCTACAAAGCTATTGCGGATAAGTCACCATATCCTATTTATCTTTATGACTTGGCAGTTGCCACCAAATATAAGATGACACTTCCTGTTGTAGATGTGCTTATAAATCATTCCAACATAAAGGGAATAAAAACTGCCGATTGGGAGCTTATCCACGCCATAGGCAGAAAATATCCGGAGAAAGACTTTGAGTGTTTATATAGCGGTCTTGACAGCTTTGACTACGCAAATATGATGGGAATACATAAAAATCTGGATGGTATGTTTGCCTGCACACCCAAAAATGGAGCAAAAATGTTTGAGTGTATAAAAAATAAGGATTTTGCAGGTGCAAGAAAATATCTTGATAATATACTTTTACTTAGAAATACAATGGCAGCAAATGGACTTATGGCTTGCTTTACAGAGTGTATGAATCTTCTTGGTTGTGAAGGTAATTTCCATCAGGATTACCAAAGCCCTATAAAAGAAGATGGCAAAAAAGCGATGAAGGATACCATGATAAAGATTGGCGAAATCGCATAGAGCGGATTTATTTAAACAAAGATGGAGAAAAAATCTACATTTGAAACGGAGAATAAATAAATGATAGTAGGAAACATAAAGAATGCAGAAAGATACTATAGTGTTCATCCTTTTTTCAAAGAGGTATTTGACTCTTTAAAAAATATAGACGAAAAAAATCCTGAAGGTTTTGAAAATGATCATTTTAGATTTAGCATAGTAAAACCGGAATTTTCTGACGATACATCAGATGTGGTAATGGAAGCGCACAGAGACTATATCGATATTCACTATTGTATAGAAGGCTCTGAGGGTATGGGATATGCAGATATCGCGACTCTTACACCTACTACTGAATACAACCAGGAAGATGACTATATTCTTCTAAAAGGCGATTTTGCTAAGCTCATTTTAAATGAGGGTGATTTTTGTATAGTATTTCCTGAAGATGCTCATGCACCAGGAATGCGTGGAAATAGCGACACTCTTACCAAAGCGGTTGTAAAAGTAAAACTATAATAAGTAAAAATGCATATTGATTAAGGGATTAGGATTTTTTGGAGTCTTAATCCCTTAATATTTTACTTTATATTTCTGACTTAGAAATATTTTTTTGTTTTTTTACGAAATATATTGATTTTTACCTGAAAATGTGCTATTATACCTTGTGTGAATTTATCTAAAAAAGGAGTTTTGACCATGAAGAAAATCTATGAAGGTAAGACGAAAGATGTATACTCACTTGATAACGGCAATGTAATGCTTAAGTTTAAGGATGATTGCACAGGGAAAGACGGCGTTTTTGACCCTGGTGAAAATTCAGTTGGTTTGACAATAGAGGGTATTGGTAAGGCTAATTTGAGAACATCTGTTTACTATTTTGGTCTTTTAAAAGATGCGGGCATTAAGACACATTATGTTGATGCAAATGTTGACGAGGCTACAATGGAGGTTTTGCCTGCTACAGTGTTTGGTCATGGATTAGAGGTTATCTGCAGACTTGTTGCAACAGGAAGTTTCATCAGAAGATACGGCGAATATATGGAAGACGGTACAGTTTTGGACAAGGGTTATGTTGAATGTACTTTTAAAAACGATGCCCTGGGTGATCCGTTGGTTACAATGGAAGGTTTGGACGCTTTAGGAGTTATGACACCTGAAATGTTCAACTCAATGAAGGAACAGACATTAAAGATTACAAAAATCGTTGCTGACGATCTAAAGTCAATTGGTTTGGATCTTTGGGATATTAAATTTGAATTTGGCTACAATAACGGCGAGGTTATTCTTATTGATGAAATCGCTTCAGGTAATATGAGGGTTTATAAAGACGGTAAAATTGTAGAACCCGTAGAGCTTACAAAGTTAATCTTAAACAGATAGTATTTTTATGAGCAAACAGGCAAAGCAGAGCGCTTTGCCTGTTTGCTTTTTAGGAATTGACAATTTATAAAAAAAGGTATATAATTTGTATGATAATACATTGATTCATATTAGGTGATGATTATGACAGAAACAAACGGGCTTATCGTTATATTTGCATTTATTATAGCATTGATTATTTCCTATGCAACGACTCCGTTGACTATCCGTCTTGCATTTAAAATAAATGCGCTTGATGTGCCGAAAGATACTCGCCGTATGCATAAAAAGCCAACCCCAAGAATAGGTGGTATAGCTATTGTTTATGGTTTTTTAATCAGTGTTTTTTGCTTTGCTAACTTCGCTATAAACGGACAAATCAATATGTCATTGATTGGCATACTTTTAGGTGCCGTGCTTATTGCTGTTCTGGGTTTTTTGGATGATTTGAAGCCAAAGCCTGCTATTTTAAAATTCGGCATACAGATTATAGCTGCAACAATCCCCGTACTTTTAGGGGTAAGAGTTGTTGCCATAACAAATCCGTTTACGGATATGATGTTCCGTGTTCCTGAATGGATAGCCTATGGCGGAAGTATATTGTGGATTGTAGGAGTTACAAATGCAGTTAACCTTATTGATGGTTTAGATGGTCTTGCAGCAGGTGTATCCTCTATTGCAGCGGTTGCACTTTTAGCTATCCTTTTGATGCAATATAATGTAAATGCAACAATGATGGTGCTTACAGCTGCTTTGGCGGGCGCATGCTTTGGATTTTTGCCGTTTAATTTTAATCCTGCCAAAACCTTTATGGGAGATGTAGGGGCTACATTTTTAGGCTTTATTTTAGGATGCATATCAATACAGGGTCCGTTTAAAACCTATGTTTCGTTTATAATACCATTTTTGATTATAGGATTACCGCTTTTTG
This sequence comes from Congzhengia sp., assembly GCA_045592045.1. Taxonomy (GTDB): domain Bacteria; phylum Bacillota; class Clostridia; order UBA1381; family UBA9506; genus Congzhengia. The sequence continues at coordinate 14,911 of JAZNUA010000060.1, forward strand.
ACACTGCTTTTGCTATCCTAAGAAGATTGTTAAAGGGTCAGGGTATTATGACTCCCGACAGAGGTCATATGCATCACAGACTTATTGACCGCGGATTTTCCCATAGAGCCACAGTAATAATACTGTATATTTTGAGCTCTGTTTTAGCCATAAGTGCAATCGTGCTTTTTATTTCTGACTTTTTGCGTGCGTTGTTTATAATAATAACAATTATAGTACTTATATCTGTTATGATTATAAATCGTCACACGGAAAATAAGGCAGACGACAGCCATAGTGATGAATCAGACAAATGATAACTATCAAGAGGAAGGTATGTATACATATCTTCTTTTTGACTTTATAGATTGTGAGGAAATATTATGAAAAAAATCAAGGTTATGACAGTCTTTGGTACACGCCCCGAGGCTATAAAGATGGCACCACTTGTAAAAGAACTTGAAATGCGAGAAGAAGTGGAATCTATCGTTTGCATAACAGCGCAGCACAGACAGATGCTTGACCAGGTTATGGATATTTTTGATATTACTGCTGACTATGATTTAGACATTATGCAGTCGGGACAGACATTGTCTGATATAACAACACGAGCAATGAAAGGCATAGAGGAAACCATAAAAACAGCTCAGCCTGATATTGTGCTTGTACATGGCGACACGACCACTACATTTGCAGGGGCACTGGCGTAGTGTTATTGTCAGACAAAAATCGGACATGTTGAAGCAGGACTTCGTACATATGACAAATATTCTCCATACCCTGAGGAGATGAATCGTTGCCTTACCACATATCTTGCAGACCTATATTTTGCGCCGACTAAAAACAATGTGGACAACCTGTTAAAAGAAAATGTAGACAGTGATAAAATATACATCACTGGGAACACAGTAATTGATGCCATCAAAACGACTGTTTGCGAGGATTATAAATTCAACGACGAGTGCTTACAGAGGCTTGATTATGAGAATAAGCGCATTATTTTAGTTACTGCACACAGAAGGGAAAATTTAGGTGAACCTTTAAGAAACATTTGTCAGGCAATATTAGAAACAGTAGAGGAATTTTCAGATGTAGAGGTGGTATATCCGGTTCATTTAAATCCGTTGGTTAAAAACACAGCAGAAGAAATATTGGGAAATCACCCAAGAATCCACCTTATAAATCCCTTGGATGTGACAGAACTTCACAACCTTATGAATAAATGCTATATGGTTATGACGGATTCAGGAGGACTTCAGGAGGAGGCACCATCGCTGGGCAAGCCTGTGCTTGTTTTGAGAAACGAAACGGAGCGTCCAGAAGCGGTTGTGGCAGGAACGGTCAAAATCGCAGGCGTAGATAAAGAAAATATTAAAAGATTAGCATATAACTTATTATCTGATGAGGCAGAATATGAAAAAATGTCTCATGCCGTAAACCCTTACGGCGATGGTCTGGCATCAAAAAGGACGGTAGACGCTATACTTTATTACTTCGGCGTTAAATCAGATAAACCTCAGGATTTTAGAGCAGAATAAAGTTATTTTATGATGGGAGGAACATTATGGGCAACCTACAGTTTGTTTTGGGAAGAGCAGGAAGCGGAAAAAGTGAATATATCTGTGAACAAGCTGTGCATGCGTCACAATGCGGCAAAAATGCAATCCTTATAGTTCCTGAGCAATACAGCCATGAACGGGAAATGCAAATGCTAAAGGAAAACGGCTATATCTGTGAAAGCTTAAATGTTACTTCCTTTAACAGATTGGCAAGCAGGATAATAGCAGATTCAGGTATGTTGCACCGTCGGACAGATGCTTCAGGCAAAGCTATGCTTTTGTCACGGGCGTTTTCCCGTTGCAGAAATAAACTTACTTATTTTAAAAAGGCAGAAGAACGCTCAGGATATATTGACCTGTTTTTAGATGCAATTTCTGAATTCAAAAAGGGTCAGGTTACTCCTGAAGCGCTAAAAGCAGCATCAGCAGACGCCACAGAACCTTTGTTTTGTGCGCGTCTTTTCGATATTGCACTGATTTATGAGGAGTACAACAAGCTTCTGTCAGATGATATGTGTGACGGAGATGACGATATTACGCTTCTTTCGTCGCTGTGCTTCGGAAATCAGTATATTAAAAATTCTACCATTTATATAGATGAATTTTTCAGATTTACTAAAAACGAGATTTTCTGTATTCAATCTATGATGTCTGCCGGTGCAGATGTTGTAGTTTCTCTATGTATGCCTGATAAAGACTATGATGACGGAATTTTCTCAAGAGTACATAATACTAAAAAAACACTTGAAAGCTGTGCCAAAGAGGTGGGTGCAAATATTTTACCACCTAAAACTTTTGATAAAATCTGCAGATTCTCTTCTTTGGAATTAGCTCATCTGGAAGATTCTATGGCAACCACGACAAAGGAGTACTCAGAAGTACCTCACGATATTTCTGTTGCTGTTTTTAAAAATATGTACGACGAGGTTACATATGTTGCATCTAGAATTAAGCAACTTATAAAGCAAGGAATGCAGTATCGCGATATAGCAGTTATAGCGGGCGACTATGAAGGATATAAGGATTTGATTTCTTCTACATTTTCTCTTTACGATATTCCTGTGTTTATAGATACGAGAAAAAAATTCTTAGATCATCCTATTGTGATTTATTTATTTTCTGTTTTTGATTTGCTTTCGGGTATTACCACTGATAAAATCAGCGTGTATATGAAATCAGGCTTTGCAGATATTTTACCTGAGGAAGCATCCCGACTTGAAAATTTTGCTCTTGCAGCTGCCATAAACTATAACGACTGGTTGGATGACGAAAGATTTTTAAAGAAAAGCACAGGTATTTTTGAAACAGAGGAAGAGTCAGGCGAAGAAGGTATTCATCAAGCGAAAATAAAGAACAGATTACTTGCTCCTGTTGTGTCTTTAAAGGAAAAAATCTCACAGTCAAAAAATGTGGCAGACCGCGTAAATGCTTTAATTGAATTTTTTAAAGAAACAAACTTAGAAGAAAAAATAGCTAAAAAAGCCGAAGAATTTTCACAGGAAGGAAAATTCAATCTGGCGGACGAATATACAGAAACATACAACATAGTGAAAGAAACGCTTGAAACGCTAAAAAGCTGTCTTGGCAACGAGGATACTGGTGTTACAGTTTTGCGTGAAATTTTAACGGCGGGCTTCACTCAAAAGTCTATCGGCATTATTCCTAAAGTTTATGACAGTATTTCATTTGGTGATATAAACCGCTCTGTAATCAAAAACCACAAGGCGTTATTTATGATAGGTGTAAATGAGGGGAAATTCCCAGCGTTACCTGTATCTTGCGGGATTTTGTCAGATGATGAGAGAGAATATTTATTAGAAAGAAACATATCAGTTGCACCAAACAGCAACAAGCTGATTGAAGACGCAGAGTTTTCACTGTATGAAAATGTAAATGGGGCCAGAGAAAAGCTGATAGTAACTTATCCCATAGATTCAGACGGTACAGGTTTGAGACCGGCAGGATTTATCTCAAAACTGAAACGAATATTTAAAAGCATTTGCGTTGATGCGTATATTAAAGATGATGTTTTACCGCCTGATATTTCAGTGGCATCTAAGGCATCAGCCTATTCTTATGTACTCAACAATATTAAAGATATAGATAAAAATCCCATTGCATCACGCCTTTTGGAAGAACTTTCAAAGGATACAGAATACAGCAAAAAAATAGAACGGGCTATTAGGTTTTCTCAGTATGAAAATCAGGCAGGAAGATTATCGGATAACGCTGTGTCTATGCTGTACGGCAAAAGCTTAGTGGGTAGTGTATCAAAATTTGAAAGGTTTTCTGCCTGTCCGTTTTCTTTCTTTGTAGAGTACGGACTTCGTGCTAAGGAAAGAAAAGTTTTAAAAATCGAAACTCCAGACATAGGCAGTCTGCTGCACGAAGTGGTGGAGCGTTTTTCTAATGCTTTGCGTGAGAAAAATCTGAAGTTCAAAACAGTGACAAAAGCACAACAAAAGGCAATATGTGATGAAATTATCGAAGAAATGTTTGGCACTATGATGATAAAAAAAGTGTTTACAGAGGGTAGAATAGAAGCTCTGAAAACACGACTCAAAAGCCTTGTAGCAAAATCTGTCTGGGCTATATGTGAACATATTTCACGAGGTGAGTTTGAGCCTGCTGCTTTTGAGCTTTCTTTTGATAAGAACGGAGATATAGAGCCTGTTACCATAACACTTCCCACAGGCGAAGAAATCACGATGATAGGCAGAATAGACAGAATTGACACATATTCTTCGGAAGGAAAACTGTATATAAAGATCATTGATTACAAATCAGGAAATAAAAGCTACTCCTTATCCGATATATTCAATATGACCACACTGCAACTGTCTGTTTATGCAATTGCTGTAACAGAAAATTCAAAAGAAGAATTAGGGGCGGGTGAAAAAGCCTTTGGAGGAATGTTTTATTTTAAACTCGATGACCCGTTGGAGGAGTCTATGCCCGATGGGGATATGTCTGACGAAAAAGCTCTGAAAGCCTTTAAAATGAGCGGGCTTTTGAGCGATAATCCTGATGTCATTCACGCAATGGATAATACGAACACACAGGGATGGTCTTCCATAATTCCTGTGTATATGTTGAAGAACGGCTCTGCTTCTAAGAGCCAATCCAAGCTTGCGAGCCCTGAACAGTATGAAAAACTGAAGAAATATGTAAAATCTGCAGTTACAAAAATCGGTCAGGAGATAATTTCAGGAAATATAGACATAAAACCCGTAAGAGACGGAGCTTTTACACCTTGCGTGTATTGCAAGTATCGCTTGGTATGTGGATTTGATCCAAATGTTCATCCTTGCAGATTTGCAAAAAAATTCTCATCAGACGATGAAATATGGAATGAGATGGAATAATTAAATGCTAAGTTAAACCGAGGTTTTCGAGTGCAGACCCTTCAACCACTTGGGTACATCTCCAGATACTTCATTGCACTATTTCGTGAGTGAACACTCGTTATAGATTTTGTTAGAAACGGCTAGAAGAACCGCTGGATAAAGTAGTATAGCCAAGTTGAACCTCACTTAAACCCGCACGGTTAAGCCATTTGTGAGAGTACAGTTACAGTGTAACCGAGGGGATTTCGAGCTGTTAGAGAGTGTTTTTAGATAGAGTAAATTAGCGGAAGTTAAAGGAACTTAAAAAGCGATAAAAACCGC